>CAJYHU010000440.1 GCA_913774655.1 uncultured Luteibacter sp.
GATCCGGGCGTCATCGGCCAGGAGCACTACGACGTGGCCCGTCGCGTGCAGCAGACCCTGCAGCGCTACAAGGAACTGCGCGACATCATCGCCATCTTGGGCATGGACGAACTGTCGCCGGACGACAAGTTGGCCGTGGCCCGCGCCCGGAAGATCCAGCGTTTCCTGTCGCAGCCGTTCCACGTGGCCGAAGTCTTCACCGGCTCGCCAGGCAAGTACGTGCCGCTGAAGGAAACCATCCGCGGCTTCAAGATGATCGTCGACGGCGACGTCGACTACCTCCCGGAGCAGGCCTTCTACATGGTCGGCGGCATCGACGAGGCCATCAAGAAGGGTGAAGAGATGGGTGCCAAGAAGGCGGCGTAAGCCGCTTTCCGTGACGCGTGAACCGTGAGCCACGCCATGCGGCTTACGGTTCACACCCGCCTACCTCATCGCATCCTACCGAACGAAGAAGCCGGAGCCCCCATGCCCCACACCATTCGCGTCGACATCGTCAGCGCCGAAGCCGAGATCTTCTCCGGCGAAGCCACGCTCGTGGTCGCTACCGGTGAGCTTGGCGAACTGGGCATCGCGCCGCGTCATGCGCCGCTGATCACCCGCCTCAAGCCCGGTCACGTCGACGTGGTCGGCAGCAACGGCGACCGCCAGCAGTTCTACGTCTCCGGCGGCATCCTCGAGGTGCAGCCCCAGGTGGTCACCATCCTCGCCGATACGGCGGCCCGTGCGGCCGACCTCGACGAAGCCGCCGCCCTGAAGGCGAAGGAAGAAGCCGAAGCTGCCCTGGCCAACCGCGGCGAGCAACTCGACGTCGCCGAGGCCCAGGCCAAGCTGGCCGAGGCACTGGCCCAGCTCCAGGCCCTGGAGCGGATGCGCAAGACGCTCAAGCATTGACGATGAAACCCCGCTCCGGCGGGGTTTTTTTTTGGTTCTTCGCGAAATGCGGTGATGCCGCAAGGATGCAGGCCTTGCGGCCGGCTCGGACGGTGAGACCCGAGCCTTCGGTGCCCACCCTCGCTGCTCGGACAGGTCTGCCGCGCTCGACAGGGAAAGGCCGCTGACGCGGCCCATCGGCTAATCGGCCTGCGGCCGCTCCCTTGTGCGGAACTCGCCTCCAGGGTGGACACCAAGGTCTCCCCTGCGACACCGCCCAAGTGCAACGCGCTCTGACGCTACAAGGTCGCCACAGCTCCACAACTTGCCAGATCGAACTATCCACCGAGCCATAAGATCGATCGCTGGGAGGGTCCTCGGACTCTTCCGTAAAGAACTTTTTTCGGCGGGCGCGGTGCTTCCGCTGGCGCGGCGCCCCGGGGCACGGCGGCCGAATGATCCGGTCTTCATCTTGCGATGACCCGACGGCTTTCACACTCCGCCCATGCATGTCCGTTATCGCCGCTCCCTGTGGATCCTGCTGGCCGTCGCCGCCATCCTGGTCGTGGCGCGCATCGCTCTGCCTTACGTGGTGTTGCACCAGCTCAACGCGCGGCTGGCGCGGATGGGCTCATACGCGGGCCACATCGACGATATCGACATCCACCTCTGGCGCGGCGCCTACTCGCTGGATCACCTGAAGATCGTGAAGGTGGACGGCAAGGTCCCCGTACCGCTGTTCGAAGGTACGCGCACGGATATCGCGCTTAGCTGGACGGCGCTGGTGAAGGGCCGCTTGCGCGGCAAGGTCGATTTCTACGATCCCGTGGTCAACTTCGTCGACGGCAAGGGCGAGGGTGATACCCAGACCGGTAAGGGCGTGGATTGGCGCGAGCAGCTGCGCGCGATCGTGCCGACTCGCATCGAAGAGCTGAACGTCTTCAACGGCACGGTGACCTTCCAGAACTTCGTGTCCAGCCCGAAGGTCGACCTGAAGATGACCGACGTCAACGCGCAGGTGAGCAACCTCACCAACGTGCAGGGCGAAGGGGGTTCGCGCGTGGCCCACCTGCACGCGACGGCGAAGGTCCTCGGCGACGCGCCGCTACAGGCCAGCGCGCAATTCGATCCACTCGAGCGGCTCGGCGACTTCCATTACGAGCTGACGGTGCGCAACATCAAGCTGGTCAAGGCTAACGACCTGGCCCGCGCTTACACGGGCCTGGATTTCGCCGGTGGGGAGGGCGACTTCGTGATGGAGTTGCAGGCGAAGGACCGTCAGCTCAACGGGTATGCGAAGCCGCTGTTCCGCGGCCTGAAGATCTTCAGCTGGAAGCAGGACGTCGAGCAGGAGAAGAAAAACCCGGTCAAGCTTGCCTACGAGGCCGTGGCCGAAGGCGTGACGAAGATCTTCAAGAATCACTCCGAGGATCAGTTCGCCACGCGCGTGCCTATTTCCGGGAGCATCGACGACCGTAACGTGTCGGCCGTGGAAGCCATCGTCGGCGTGCTGCGCAACGCGTTCGTCAAGGCCTACAAGCCCAACCTCGAACACCTGACCGAACGGCCGAAGGACGAATGACCGTGGCCCGGTTGCTTGGCATCCGCCGCTAAACGCGCGACAGTTCGCTCCCCGTTTCGACTACATCCCGTCGCCATGACCGCTGAACCCCTGCACGTCCTGATTCTCGCCGCCGGCGAAGGCAAGCGCATGAAGTCCTCGCGGGCCAAGGTGCTGATGCCCCTGGCTGGCCGGCCATTGCTGGCGCATGTGATCGATGCCGCGCGCGGACTGGGCCCGGCGGGCATCCACGTGGTCTATGGACATAACGGGCAGCAGGTGCGCGACGCCTTCGCGCACGACGCCTCGTTGGGCTGGATCGAACAGACCGAGCGCCTGGGTACGGGCCACGCGGTACGCACCGCCCTGCAGACCCTGCAGGCCCGTGGCCAGCTTGAAGGGCGCGTGCTCGTACTCTACGGCGATGTGCCGCTCATTCGCGCGGACACCCTGGCCCGGCTCGCTGCCGAGGGCGACGGCCTCGCCATGCTGGCCACGCGGGTGGACGACCCGAAGGGCTACGGACGGGTGGTACTCGACGCCGCGGGCAGCGTGCGCCGGATCGTCGAGGAGAAGGATGCCAGCGCGGCGGAAAGGACCATCGACCTGGTCAACACCGGCATCGTGGCGGGCCGCGCCACTCAATTGCTGGCCTGGACCGGTCGCCTGGGCAACGCCAACGCCCAGGGCGAGTACTACCTGACCGACGTCTTCGCCATGGCCGCCGACGAGGGCGCGCCCGCCCGCTGCGTCGACTGCGACGCGGTGGAGGCGGCGGGCGCCAACGATCCCTGGCAGCTCGCCGAACTGGAAGCCTTCCATCGCCGACGCATGGCCCATTCGCTTGCCGTGGCGGGCGTGCGCATGGCCGATCCTTCGCGGCTCGACGTGCGCGGCGCGGTCACGGCGGGGCGCGACGTAGAGATCGACGTCAACGTGATCCTGGAAGGCGATGTGTCCCTGGGGGACGAGGTGCGCGTCGGCCCGTTTACGCGGATCCGCAACGCGACGCTGGCGGCCGGCACGGTGGTTCTCGCGCACTGCGACCTCGATGGCGTCGTCACCCACGGTCCGTGCACGATCGGGCCGTTCGCGCGATTGCGGCCGGGCACCGACCTGGCCGGGGGCGTCCACATCGGCAATTTCGTCGAAACCAAGAACGCCCGGCTCGGCGAAGGCGCGAAGGCCAACCATCTCAGCTACCTCGGCGACGCGGTCATCGGCCGCAAGGTCAACATCGGCGCCGGCACGATTACCTGCAACTACGACGGCGTGAACAAGAGTCGCACCACCATCGCCGACAACGTCTTCGTGGGCTCGAACAGCTCGCTCGTCGCGCCGGTGACGCTCCACGAAGGCGCGACGATCGGCGCCGGCTCGGTGATCACTCGCGACGCGCCCGCGGGCCAACTCACCCTGGGGCGGGCCCGGCAGGCGACCACGGACGGCTGGCAGCGACCGACGAAGAGGTCGTAACACCTGCCGCGCAGGGTGGGGCTATCAATGGCCCACCCGGGTGCCGGTCTCGCTCAGCGGTAGCGCCACCCGTCGATTTCCACCAGCAGCTCCCGGCGGCAGACGTCCCCGAGCACCATCAGCAGGGGCGTGCCGGGCCAGCGGTTTTTGACGAACGCCCGCACGGTGTCGGCATGTTCGGCATGGCGCACGTATGCCTTGAGCGGGTCGCGGGCGTGGAATCCCGCCGGCAGGCCGGCGGACTCCAGCAGGGCGTCGAGGTTGCGGGCGGTTTCTTCCAGCTGCGCGTCGATGTCGCCGACATGCGCCGACGCGTGTCCGACGACGGCCGCGGTGCCGGAAATCGCCAGCACGTCATCGCATGGCAGCATCGTGGCACGGGCGAAGCTCGGCGGGGTGCGGCCGTACTGCCGCGGGTAGCGCCACGCGCTCACCTGGCGCGGGTTCTCGACACGGGTACCGGTCTGGTCGGTCGCGAGCAGGTAAACCTGGAGCAGGTCGGCGTTCCCGTGGTGGCCCAGGGCACTGGCGGCCGGAAACCCTTGGGCGAACACCTCGCCCATGCCGCGGATGCGACCGGTGCAGAAGTGCTTGTAGCGCTCGTCGTCGCCGTCGCCCTCGTTGATCGCGCCGAGGTAGTTCCAGATCCGCTGCACGTGACGTTCGGGACCGGCCGACACCCGGCGCGACAGCGCTTCGTAGGCGAACGCCGCGGCGTTCTCGGGTCCACCGTGGTCGCTCTCCAGGACATCAATGGCAGCGAACAGCCAGCCACCGCCCCGCGCCCAGCGCAGCCCGCCGTCGCGGCCCGACGTCACCGGGCCCTCGACCTCCCAATACTCGTCCATGGCCTCGCCCAGCGGAGCGAACGGCACGTGGAGCACGCGGGGATCGTCCGGCGAGGGGGCGGTGCGGAAACGCAGCACGGCGAGGGTGCCGTCGCCCGGCGCGGTGTCCGGCGCCGCATAGCGGACGCGAGGCGCGGGATGGGCGGAGCAGGGCGCGGGCTCGCGCATGTCACGGCCAGAGAGCATCGTGGATTCCAGGGGCATACAAGGGGACATCATAACGTTCCCATGTCGGCGTGACGTCGCCGTACCCAAATGATTCACCTGCCTGAACGCGCCGGCCAAGGCCATTCGGGGCCGTGTGTTACACTCCGCGCCCGCTGCCATCCGGGGGGAGGCAGGCTCATCCGCTTACGTGGAACCACCGATGGCAACGCAGACCGCAGTACAACTCGAACTCGCCGAACTGATCGTCGACAGCCTCAACCTCGAATCCGTCAAGCCGGCCGAGATCGATCCGGATGCGCCGTTGTTCGGCGGCGACCTGGGCCTGGACTCGATCGACGCCCTGGAGATCGCCCTCGCCGTGTCCAAGCGCTACGGTTTCCAGCTCAAGTCGGACAACCCCGACAACCGCACGATCTTCACCAGCCTGCGCACGCTGTCCGACCACATCGAACAGCACCGCGCCGCCGCCTGACCGCCGTTCGGGCCGTGGCATCGCCTGCCCGACGGCAGCGACCGCCGCCGGTCCATGCGTCCGGACTCCGCCGATGACCGACACCGCCGACCTCGCGTCCCACGCGCGTCACCTGCGTTTCGATGCGGGCCATCCCAGCTTCGCCGGCCATTTCCCCGGCCGGCCCATCGTCGCCGGCGTGCTGCTGCTGGAGGCCGCCGCCGATGCGCTGCGCGACTGGCGCGGCCTGCGCGTCGCGCAGGTGGCGGATGCGAAGTTTCTGGCGCCGCTGCTGCCCGACGAAGACGCCGCGATCGAACTGACCGCCATCGATGCCACGCGCTATCGCTTTACCGTGCGCCGGGGCGACGACGTGCTGGTGCGCGGCACGCTGGAGGCCGCATGAGCCACTGGCGCCAGCGCGAAGGCGGCGGCTGGTTCGCCATCTGGTTGATCCGCACCATCGCCCTTCGCTTCGGGCGGCGGGTAGCCCGGTTGCTGCTGTATCCGATCGCGGCGTACTTCTTCCTGCGTCGCGCGGACGAGCGCCTGGCCTCGCGGCTCTACCTCGAGCGCGTGCTCGACCGCCCGGTGACGTCCCGAGACGTCTTCCACCATATCCACTTTTTCGCCGCGACCCTGCTCGACCGGTTGTTCTTCCTTGCCCGGGGCGAGCGCGACTTCGTGGTGGAAACCGAAGGCCTGGCCGAGCTCGATCGCCATATCGACGCCGGGCGCGGGGTGCTCCTGATCGGGTCGCACCAGGGTAGCTTCGAAGCGCTGCGCGCGCTCGCCGAGCGCCGGCCGGACGTGCCGCTGCGCGTCGTGCTCGACAAGCAGAAGACGCCCGCCCTCACCGCCGTGCTCGAGGCGCTGGCGCCCGACGTGGGCGAGGCCGTGATCGACGCCTCGCGGGGCGGTGCCTCGGTGGCGCTGGCCATGGCCGAAGGCGCGGCCCAAGGCGCGATGGTCGCGTTGCTCGCCGACCGCGGCCACCAGGGCGAAGCCTCGCGCATGGTGCCGTTCCTGGGGGCGCCGGCGCCGTTCCCGCTGGGCCCCTGGCTGCTCGCGTCGGCCCTGAAGATCCCGGTGATGGTCTGCATGGGGCTGTACCTCGGCGGCAACCGCTATCGCCTCGTGTTCGAGCCATTTGCCGAGCGCATCGACATACCCCGCGCCGACCGCGCCGCCGCCATCGACGCGGTGGTCGCCCGCTACGCGTCGCGGGTGGAGCACTATTGCCGCACGCACCCCTTCAACTGGTTCAATTTCTATGACTTCTGGCAAGACATGGGTGTGGCTGACGAGCCTGCTGTTTCCTCTGGCGTGCCTCGCCACTCCGACGCCTGACACCGGCGACGCCACCGCGCTGGTCGCCTCGCTGAAGCGGCCGCCGCCGGCCCGCACGGCGTTCGCCGAAGCGCGCTTCATGCGCGTGCTCGACAAGCCCCTGGTGGTGTCGGGCCAGATGTCCTGGCTGGGGGGCGACCGCCTCGAACGCCGCGTGGACGCGCCCGCGAAAGAGATCTCCACCATCGCCGACGGCGAGGTCACCCAGGAGCGCGAGGGACGCAAACCGCGCAGCTTCTCGCTCAAGCGCGCGCCGCAACTCAAGTTGCTGCTCGACAGCTTCGTCGCCCTGCTCGGCGGCGACGCCTCCCGGCTGGGCGAGGCCTTCGACGTGTCGCTGGGCCGCGACGCCGGCCGCTGGATGCTCACGCTCACGCCGCGCGACGCGCGCCTGGCGAAGCAGATCGCGAGCCTGCAGGTGTACGGCAGCGGCGATACCCCGCGCTGCCTGCGCATGAACGAGCCGGACGGTGACGTCTCCATCGACCTGCTCGGCGACCTGGCCGCGCACATGCCGGCCGAACCGACCCGCGAGGGCCTGATCGCGCAGTGCGGCGGCGCGATGTGAGCCGGCGGCAGGCGGCGCTCCTCGCGATCTGGTTGGCGCTGCTCGTCGGATGGGGCGGCTTTGCCGCGACCCACCTGCGCGTCGGCACCGACTTGCGCAGCTTCATGCCCGCCCCGACCACGCCCGACCAGACCCTGCTCATGGAGCAGGTCGGCGAGGGTCCGGGTTCGCGGTTGTTGCTGGTCGCCATCGACGGGGGCGACGACACCGGCAAGGCGGCACTCAGTCGCGGTCTCGCCGCCGCCCTGCGCAAGGACGCGGCGTTCACCCAGGTGGTGAACGGCGATTTCGACCTCGGCATGCTCGACGCCAGCCTGCTGCCGTATCGCTACCTGCTTTCGCCCACGCTCGACGACACGGCCTTCGACGAGGGGTTCCTGGCCGACCAGCTCCAGCAGCGCCTCGACGACCTCGGCTCGCCCGCCGCCTCGCTGCTCAAGGGCCTGCTGCCGCGGGATCCGACGCTGGAAACCCTCAAGCTCGCCGAGCGCTGGAC
>CAJYHU010000441.1 GCA_913774655.1 uncultured Luteibacter sp.
AGCCCAGAAGTACGACAAGGCGCCCTCGGGCCTGCCGCTCGTGCAGTTCGCCCTGCAGGCCGCGCTGCAACGCGTGACCGAAGGCAAGCTCACGCTGGAGCGGGTGGTGGAGACGGTCTGCCACAACCCGGCGAAACTGTTCGACGTGAAGGAGCGCGGCTTCCTCCGCGAGGGCTACGCCGCCGACCTGGTGCTGGTCGATCCGGGCAAGCCACACACCGTGACGCGTGCCGAGGTGCTCTCCAAGTGCGGCTGGTCGCCGTTCGAGGGCACGACCTTCAGCAGCAGCATCGTGTCCACCTTCGTCAACGGCCAGCGCGTGTGGGACGGCCAGACCGTGAACGACGACGTGCGCGGCCAGCGCCTGGCCTTTGATCGATGAGGTCGCCCTGGGGGGCGTGCATGGCCCTGTTCTTCTCCGGCGCGACCCTCGCGGCCGTGCCGGACCTGCCGGCGAGCGTCTCGCAGGGGGGCCTGGTGATCGCCCACGTAGCGCCCGGCACGCGCGTCACGATCGACGGAAAGCCGGTGCACGTGGGCACCGACGGCACCTTCGTGTTCGGCGCGGGGCGCGACGAGAAGGGGCCGATCCGCGTCGGTCTCGGGACCGTCGCGCGCGAGGTGGCGGTGACGCCCCGTGACTGGCCCATCGAGCGCGTGAACGGGGTACCCCCCAAGACGGTCAACCCGCCGCCTGACATCGCCGCACGCATCGAGCGCGAGCAGGCCGCCGTGGTCGCGGCCCGCCAGCGCGACGATGCCCGCGAAGACTTTACCCACGGCTTCATCTGGCCGGTAACGGGGCGCATCAGCGGCCGCTTCGGCAACCAGCGCATCTACAACGGCGATCCGAAGGCACCGCATTCGGGCATGGACATCGCGGTGCCGGAGGGCACGCCGGTGAAGGCGCCCGCCGACGGTGTCGTCACCTTCGCCCGGCCCGACCTCTACCTCACCGGCGGCACGGTGCTGCTCGACCATGGCTTCGGCCTGTCGTCGAACTTCCTGCATCTGTCGCGCATCGACGTAAAGGTCGGCCAACGGGTGCACCAGGGCGACATCCTCGGCGCGGCCGGCATGACCGGGCGGGCGACCGGTCCGCACGTGCATTGGGGCTTCAACTGGTTCGGGGTGAGGCTGGACCCCCTGTTGCTCCCCGGCATCCACTGATCGCCGATTCGATCGGCGACACACGCTGCCTCAGCGCCGCACCTTGCTCGAAAACGCCACCGCGTCGTGCGGATGAAGGCTTTCGTGGTGCGCCACGCGTACGTGGAAATCGGCGATGCGTTCGTCCGCGTCCAGCGCCTTCTGGATGCGGCGGGCGGCATCTTCGCAAAACATCAGGTTGCCGCCGTTGGCGAGCGCGAACGCCTGCTCGTCGACGCGCTTGACCGCGGTCTGCACCGGCGTTCCCAGCGCGGTTTCGACGCGATCGACCATGCCGATCAGGTCGAACGTGCCCTCGCCCACCGGGCGCACGCGGATCGTGGCCGTGCTGCGCTGCGCATGCGGCGTCGCCACGATGCCCTGCTCGGTGCCCAGCCAGGCGAGGATCGTGTCGCGATCCATCGAGGCGTCGGCGGGGAATGCCTTGGCGAAGCTGTCCTGGATGAGCTGGCGCGACAATGCCGCGGACGCGGGACAGGTGGATGAATACACGACGTCGGTGGTGATCTCGACGTGGAACGCGTCGCCCTTGAGTGTCGCGTCGATCGTGATCGGGTAGGCGCGCCAGCCGCTGTTGTCGCTACGCAGGGCGCGACGGCGCACGAGGTGCTCGAAACCCAGGGTGATGCGGGCGTGGTCCGAAAGGCCCTCGTGCGAGCTGAGGAACCGGCCCAGCAGCTCGCGCAGCCCGCCCAGGGTCAATGGCCCCACCGACAGCGCCTCGGACACCAGAAGGTAAAGGCGCGACATGTGGATGCCGCGGGCATCCGACCGGTGGAGGTTCACGAATGCGCCGACGCGGGCGCCGGTGGCCCGAATGTCGCCGTCGCCGGCGTCGAAGGCTACCGGCATTTCCATGCCGTCCATGCCCACCCAGTCGAGCGTGCCGATGGCCAGCGCATGCTCCTGCGAGGCCACGTCGGGAAGCAGGCGGGTCGGGGAATCTTGGATGTACATCGGTGGATCCTTGCAAAGGCCGCCAGGCGGCTCACCGCCCCGAGATGGGGCGCACGGGGTACAGGGTCAATGGTGAGTGCCGGGAAACGGTCCGTTCAGCCCAATCGACCGGCGCGCCGGGCCGCGGCCCACGCCCTGAGCGCGGTCGCCGGACCGGTGCGCGACTGGCGGCGGTGCAGCTCGGCGAAGGGCTCCGTCGCCCGCGCCGCGCCATGCGCCGTGGCCCGCGCCGTACGCCCTTCCAGCCCGCGGAACGTGCCCAGCGGTTCATCGAGCGCCAGCGCGGCACGCAGGGCGCCGGACAGCTCGCGGAGCTGGGCCCGTACGGCGTCGCGACGGGCGGGCGAATCGGTTTTCAGCTGGCTGCGCGACAGGCCGTGGCGCGCCAGGCGCGACATCGGCAGCGGGAGGCGTTCACGATCGGCGTCCAGCTCCAGCCGCGACAGCGCGAACACCAGGTGCGACAGGGTCGCGACCTGGGTCGCCGCCTCGCTCGGGGCATCCGCGCCGAACCACCACGCGGTTTCCAGCGCGGCGAGCGCGCCGTGCAGATGGCGGGCGGCGGCCACCTGGGCGGCGAAATCCGACGCGGTGCCCTGCTCCAGTTGCGCCATGGCCGCCAGCACGGGCGCCAGCCAGGCCTGCGCGGGCACCCGGGGCGCCCGAGTGCTGGCGAAAAGCACCTTGGTCAGCGGATGACGGCCACCGCTGGCGGCGGCGCCGGCAAGTTCTTCGGCCCACCATTGCAGTTTCGCGGCAGCGACCTGGGGCTCACGGATGCCATAGGCCGTGGCGATGATTTCCTGCTCGAAGGCGGCCAGGGCGACATGTTCGTCGCGCACGGCCGGATCGACGAAGCCCAGCGCCACGCGCTGCTGCGGCTGCACCGCCACCCAGAGCTTCGTCGACAAATGGCTGGCGGTGCAGCCGCAGCAGCGCGTGGCGCTGGGCTTCGTCGATCCGGCCGTGCGCGACGAACATGTCGCCCTGGCCGCCTTCGAGCAGGAAATCAT
>CAJYHU010000442.1 GCA_913774655.1 uncultured Luteibacter sp.
GGATCTTCTCTGGCGTGTTTGCCACCGGAAACAGCTTGCGAGTGGCTTTGTTGACGCCGACATCGGTCGACTGCGCGGACAACGCCACGGCCGCGAGCAGTTCGAATGGCGTGGTGTATTCCAGCTCCGTTTTCGGATGCGGATTCAGCTCACGCAAGCGGCTGAACATCTCCACCACGTCGGTTTTTTTCACGGACTGTCCTTCTTTGCCTTGGCCCGGGCGAGGGCTTCGAGCACGGCATGACGCGCGGCGGGCGCGCCGACCTCGCGCTTGCTGGCGGCAAGCTGTCGCTCGCGCGCGGCGCGCTCCACGGCCAGGCGCTCCTCGCGACGACGGAAATGACGACGGGCGGCATCGGCGTGGGCGCGATCGTTTGCCTGGGTGGGAGGCATGGGGTCGAGCACGATGCAATCCACAGGACACGCCGGCACGCAGAGTTCGCAGCCGGTGCACAGATCGCTCACCACGGTGTGCATGAGCTTGGCAGCTCCGAGGATGGCATCGACCGGACAGGCCTGGATGCACTTGGTGCAGCCTATGCAGTCGGCCTCGACGATGCGCGCGAGCGTGCGGGGCTTTTCGATGCCGCGAGTGGTGTCCAGCGGTATCGCCGGGCGGTTGAGCAACGCCGCCAGGCGTTCGATGCCGACCGCGCCTCCGGGAGGGCAGCGGTTGATCTCGGCGTCGCCAGCGGCGATCGCGTCGGCGTAGGGGCGGCAGCCATGGAAGCCGCACTGCTCGCACTGGGTCTGTGGGAGCAGGTCGTCGATGCGATCGGCGAGCGTGGACGTCATGGCAGGCGTGGTGCAGGTGTCGCCGATCAGCGAACGGTCGCGCCCGCGGCCGCGCCCTGGTCGGCGTCGAGCAGGAACAGGTCCGACCCGCCGTCGCCGGCGGAGAGGATCATGCCTTCGGACACGCCAAAGCGCATCTTGCGCGGCTCGAGGTTCGCGATGAACACCACGTTGCGGCCAACCAGGGTCTCCGGCTCACCGTAGGCGGCGCGGATGCCAGAGAAGATCTGGCGCTTCCCGAGAGGGCCGGCGTCGAGTTCGAAGCGGAGGAGCTTGTCCGACCCCTCGACGAATTCGCAGACCAGCACCTTGCCGACGCGCAGGTCGAGCTTGGCGAAGTCGTCGATGGAGATGGAGGCGATGGGCGCGGTGTTCTCGGTCATGGCGCGGGGAGTTTCCTTGGGTTTCCTGGAGGGTTTGGCGTCTGCCGCGGCGGCTTCTCGGGCCTGCTCGGCAGGCGAGAGCGATGCCTTGGACGCCTCGACCATGGCCTGGATCTTCTTCGGATCGAGGCGGCCGAACAGCGGCGAGAAGGCATTGACGGTGTGGCCGAACAGCTCTCGGCGCGCGTCGGCGAAGTGCGTGATCGGTGCACCGAGGAATGCCTCCGCCGCCGCGACGGTGACGGGGAGAATCGGCTTGAGCAGGCCGGACAGCAGTCGGAACGCGGTGATGGCGAAGGTGCAGACCTGCTGCAATTCATCGCGGCGGGCGTCGTCCCTGGCGATCACCCACGGCGCCTTGGCGGCGATGTAGCCGTTTACCGCGTCGGCCATAGCGACGAAGCGGCGGGTGACTTCGGCGTATTCATCGGACTCGTAAAGCGTTTCGATGCCCTCGTACTGCGCGAGAAGCTCGGTCCACAGCACCGCTGCCTCGTCGTCGAAGCAGGCCGACAGCCGGCCCTCGAAATGCGTGTGCAGGAAACCCGCCGTGCGGCTGGCGATATTCGCCCACTTGCCGACGAGGTGCGAGTTCACCCGCTCTTCGAACGACTTGAGGTCGAGGTCGACGTCGACCGGCGTCGGACCGAGCATCGTGGCGAAGTAATAGCGCAGCGCCTCGGGGTCCAGCCCCACATTGAGGTAGGTGCGCGCCTGGATGAACGTGCCGCGCGACTTGGACATCTTCGCGCCATTTACCGTGAGATAGCCGTTGACGTGCAGGGCGGTCGGGACGCGCATGCCTGCGCCGTGCAGCATGGCCGGCCAGAACAGGCCGTGGAAGTTGATGATGTCCTTGCCGATGAAATGGTGCATTTCGGCGGTGCTGTCCACGCCGAGGAAGTCATCGAACGCCAGGCCCTTTCGCTCGCACAGTGCCCTGAACGACGCGAGGTAGCCCACCGGCGCGTCGAGCCATACATAGAAGAACTTGCCTGGCGCGTCCGGGATGGGGAAGCCGAAATACGGGGCGTCGCGCGAGATGTCCCAGTCGCGCAGGCCCCCATCGATCCACTCGGCGAGTTTGGCCACCACGCTACCGTCCGCCGTGGGCTTGCCGTCGGTGAAGCGGCCTGCGAACCAGTCGCGCAGCAGTGATTCGAACTTGCCCAGTTCGAAGAAGTAATGCTCTGAATCGCGCAGCACCGGCGTGGCACCGGACATCACCGAATACGAATGCAGCAGTTCGGTGGGGGCGTAGGTGGCGCCGCAGTTCTCGCAGTTGTCGCCGTACTGGTCGGGCGTGCCGCAGTTGGGACAGGTGCCCTTGATGTAGCGATCCGGCAGGAACATGTCCCGGTCCGGATCATAGAGCTGCTGGATGTCGCGGCGGGCGATGTAGCCACCCTCGCGCAGGCGCAGGTAGATGGCCGTCG
>CAJYHU010000443.1 GCA_913774655.1 uncultured Luteibacter sp.
ACAAGGGCCTCGTCGGCCTTCACTGGGCGGCGTTCCGCCGCTTCTGGGGTGCGGTGACCTGCCGGGCCGGATGGCGTCTCGGCGACGTGGCCTTCGGCGACGATTACCGCCCGGTGTCGGTGAAGGACATCGACCTGCACGCGCTGGAGGCCAAGGTGGCGCCGCGCCACTGGGAGCCCGCCGATCCGGCAGCGGACCGGGTCGACGCCCGTACGGTGGGAGAGGGTCGGGCGGTCTGAGACGGACGGGACCGCGCGGGGATCGCGATCGCTCCGGGAGCGGATGCCGACGGATGACCTGCGGCTACAATGCCGCCCATGGCCATCCCGACTCCCTCCCGCAAAGCCCTCCCCCTCGAAGTGCGCGGTAGCGCCAGCCAGCCGCTCGGCATGAGCGCCACGCAGTTCCTGCGCGACTACTGGCAGAAGCGCCCGCTGCTCATCCGCAACGCGTTTCCCGACTTCGTGGCACCGATCGAGCCCGACGACCTCGCGGGCCTCGCCTGCGAGGAAGGCGTGCTCGCCCGCCTCATCGTGCATGACGAAAAACGCGACCGCTGGACAGTGAAAACCGGCCCCTTCGACGAGGCCCAGTTCGGCAAGACCCCCAAGCGCGACTGGACTCTCCTCGTGCAGGACGTCGACAAATGGGACCCCGACGTGGCCGCCCTGCTCGACACCTTCGCCTTCCTGCCGAGCTGGCGCGTGGACGACGTCATGATCTCCTACGCCGAGGACGGCGGCGGCGTGGGTGCCCACGTCGACCAGTACGACGTGTTCCTGCTCCAGGGCCTCGGCCAGCGCCACTGGGCGATCAGCGACGATCCGGATGCCCCGCTGGACTTCCGCGACGACGTGGAACTCAAGCAGCTGAAGACCTTCGAGCCCACCCACGAATGGCTCCTCGAGCCGGGTGACATGCTCTACCTGCCTCCGGGCGTGCCCCACGACGGCGTCGCCGAGACGCCATCCGGCCCGGCAGGTCACCGCACCCCAGAAGCGGCGGAACGCCGCCCAGTGAAGGCCGACGAGGCCCTTGTCGTTATCCGCGTCCACCATCGGGTCGCCCACGCCCGTGGGACGGATGGGTTCGCCGTAGAGCGCGGTGCCGAAGATCACGTCCCAGATCGAGAACACCTGTCCGAAATTGCAGTTGTGCAGGGTGGGGCGATCCGGGTCGACCAGCATGTGGTGCAGCCGATGGAACACCGGCGACACCAGCAGGCGATCGAACACCGGTCCGAAGCGTACGCGGACGTTGGCATGGGAAAAATTCTGCACCAGTTCGCCCAGCAGCATCAGCCAGGCGAAATCGACCGGGGCGACGCCGATCACCACGCCCACGCCGGCCAGCACCATCGACTGCAGGAAGCCGTCGACGAGGCTGCCGCGATCGTTCGTCCAGCAACTCATCTGTCGCGTGCTGTGGTGCATGCTGTGCAGCGCCCACCACCAGGGCAGCGCATGCTGCAGGCGATGCATCCAGTAGTACACCAGGTCGTAGATGGCGTAGTAGACGATGAACAGCGCCAGCGGATGGTGGGCCAGTGCGGGAATAAGGTGGGTGATGCCCAGCAGCGAGGTGTCGCCCGGGCTATCGTCGCCGCCGCCGAAGTAGTTGCTGATCGGCGTGAGCACCAGGTAGCTGAACATCGGGAAGATGCCAAGCAACATCATCAGCGTGTACTGCCAGTCGACCCGGGTCAGGCGACGGTCGGTCCATGTCTCCGCCGGTACCAGCGTTTCGAGCGGGCGGAAGAGGAAGGCGATGATGCCCACCTGTAGCAGCGAGATGAGGATGGCTTCGGCGATTTCGCGTGGATCGCCGGCCAACCCGTCGAGGTGGAGCATGTGGAGGAAGGGCGCGACGGCATGGAGGCTCGTTGCGTCGACCAGTTGGGACCACGGCGAAAGCATGGGCGGAACCTCGTGCGACGTGCACGGCATGCCTGCATGCACGCCGTCGGTGACATCATATTAAGCTTCACGCCTCTTTCATTGGGCTTTCCCCCATGCGACACACCCGTGGCCTCGTCGTCGAGGTCCGTGTCGGCGCCGCCATCGCGCCGATGATCGGCGAACTGGCGGCACTGCGTATCGCGGTCTTCCGCGACTGGCCCTATCTCTACGACGGCGATGAAGCGTACGAGCGGGATTACCTCGCCGCCTACGCCGCGTCGTCCCGGGCGGTCTGCGTGGTGGCCCGCGAGCCCGGCGGCCGTGCCGTAGGCGCTTCCACGGGAATGCCCCTGGCGGACGACGCCGAGGCGTTCCACGCGCCGTTCCTGGCGCGAGGCGTGCGCCTGGACGACGTGTTTTATTTCGGCGAGTCGGTGCTGCTGGCGCCGTGGCGCGGTCGCGGCGTGGGACATGCCTTTTTCGATGCGCGCGAAGCGCATGCCCGGTCGCTCGGCGGCTTTCGCCAGACCGCTTTCTGCGCGGTACGCCGGCCTGCGGACGACCCCAGGACGCCCGCGGGGCACCGCGGCAACGAGGCGTTCTGGCGCCAGCGCGGCTACGGCCCCGCGCCGGGCATGGTGTGCACGTTGGCGTGGAAAGACGTGGGCGATGCCCATGCCAGCGAGCACACCCTCAACGTCTGGGTACGCCCTCTCGAAACCGGAGACCCCGCATGAGTCGCTCACTGGCCGACTGGCTCGATTACCAGGAGCGCGTCCATCCCGTGGGCATCGACCTGGGCCTGGACCGCGTGGCCGCCGTATGGCGCGCCATGGGTGCGCCCCGTCCCGCACCGATCGTCATCACCGTCGGCGGCACCAACGGCAAGGGCTCCACCGTCGCCCTGCTCGAGGGCATATTGCGGGCGGCGGGCTACCACGTGGGTTGCTACACCTCGCCGCACCTCCTCCGCTACAACGAACGCATTCGTCTCGATGGGACGGAGGCGTCGGACGAGGCGCTGGTGGGCGCCTTCGAGCGCATCGAGGCGGCACGTGGCGACATACCGCAGACCTACTTCGAATTCGGCACGCTCGCCGCGCTCGACCTGATGGCGCGCGCCGGCCTGGACGTGGCCCTGCTCGAGGTGGGTCTGGGCGGCCGGCTCGATGCCGTCAACATCGTCGACGCCGACGTCGCTGTCGTCACCACCATCGATCTCGACCACCAGGCCTGGCTGGGGAGCGATCGCGACAGCATCGGCCGCGAAAAGTCCGGTATCGCCCGCGCCGGGGTTCCCGCCGTCGTCGGCGAACAGGATCCCCCCGCCGGCCTCCTGGGTGCGCTCGAGGCCATCGGCGCAAAGGTGACGCGAGCCGGGCAGGATTACCGGATCGACGTCCATGACGACGGCACGTGGTCCTGGAC
>CAJYHU010000444.1 GCA_913774655.1 uncultured Luteibacter sp.
CTTGACCAAGGGCATGCAGATGGAGGCGCACACGCCGACCGCGCGGAAGGCGAGGGCTTCATGATCGGGAAGCTCGGTGTCCACGTCGTGGATCACCAGCGCCTGGCCGGCGGACAGATCGCCGACGGCACGGCTGCCGAAGTCACCCAGACGGTAACGGCCGACGAGGCTGACCGCGTCGGCCAGCTTCCACTCGCCGCGGATCGTGAAGGCGTCTTCGTCCGGCTCCATGTCGGCGTACGCGCAGATGGACACGCCGAGGTGTTCGCCCAGCATGCGCGTGGTGATCGCCATGATCGCGTCGGCGTCCGTCGCCTCCGTGGTGCGCTTGCCCAGTTCATCGAGGAAGCGCAGGCGTTCTTCGCTTTCGCGCACGCGCTGCTCCGCCCGCACGCGCTCGGTGGTTTCCACCACGATCGCGATCACGCCGCCGGGAGTGCCGCTTTCGTCGAGCACGGGCGAGTAGTCCAGGTTCATCCACACCGGCTCCGGTTTGCCGTGCCGTTCAAGGGTGAGCTGCTGGTCGCGATAGGCGAGGGTGCCGCCGGCCAGGCCCACGCGCATCACGTTGTCGTTGAAGTCGGCGACTTCCGCCCAGCCCTTGCGCACTTCCGTTCCGAGCAGCTGCGGATGGCGGCTACCGGCGAAGACGGAATAGGCATCGTTGTAGATCATGATGCCTTTCTCGCCCCACAGCAGCACGATCGGCACGGGAGAGAGCAGCAGCAGCGCCGTCGCCGTGCGCAGGCTCTGCGGCCAGCGATCGGGCGGGCCCAGCCCGGTGGGGGTCCAGTCGTAGGCGCGGATGAGCGCGCCCGTCTCGCCGCCGGCATCCAGCCAGGAAAGCGTGGTGTCGGTGTCCCGGGGAGATGACGTCTGGCTCATCGACATGAAGGTAGGCAAGGTCGCTTGGGAGTGTAAGCAGGCCAGGCGTGACGGATTCCGCAAGAACGTGGGCCGATGGCGTCACTGGGCCATGCGCTGGCGCGCCCGGTCCAGTTGTTCGCACAGGGTGACGACGCTGGGCAGGATCGAGGGCGACGGCAGCGCCAGGGTCGGCGCGTCCAGCGTGAGTACGTTGCCGTACCGTACGGCAGGCAGGAACGTGCTGCGTTTCCAGCCGTCGAGGGTGTCGGCGTCGGCGCCCGTCGTGACGATCGCGTCGGGTGAGCGCGCGAGCACGGCTTCGCGCGTGACCGTCGGTGCGGCCTGGGCCAGGTCGGCGAACACGTTGTCGCCCCCGCACAGGTCGAGGGCGTCGTCGATGATCTGCGCATGGCCGACAGTCATCAACGGGCGATCCCAGACCTGGTAGAACACCTTCAGCCGGGGGCGATGCGCGTAGGTGGCGCGCAGCCGGGCCAGCGTGGCATCGAACGTCGCGGCGTTCGCCGCGGCGACTGCGCCGGTGCCCGCCAACGTGCCGAAACGGCGTACCGCGGGCGCGACGTCGGCCAGCCGCGTCGTTTCGGCGTAGAACACCGGCACGCCGAGGCGCGCGAGTTGATCGACCTGCGCCGCCGGGGTGCCGCTCTTCCAGACGATCACGATGTCCGGCCGCAGCGACACGATGCGTTCCAGGTCGATCGTGGTGGCGTCGCTCACCACCGGCACGCGCCGGGCGGCGTCCGGGTGGTCGCTGAAACGCGAGGTGCCGACGACGTAGGCGCCTGCGCCGGCCGCGAAGAGCGCATCGGTCACGTTCGGTGCGAGGCTCACGATGCGGTGGGCCGGATGCGGCAGGGTGACGGTACGCCCGGCGTCGTCCACGACGCTGACCGCCGCGTGCGCGGTGCCGCAGAGGAAAAGGGCGATCGGCAGGAGGCATCGGATCATGGGCGGTCGTCCGTCAGTCGCGCGGCGCGGAAGAACCGTTCGCCGTCGAGTTCGATACCGTGGATGGGATGGTGGAAGGCGGCGCTGAGGTGCTCGCTGGTGATCACCTCGCGCGCCGGACCGGCCAGCGCATGGCCGCGCCCGTCGAGCAGGATCGCGTGCGTGGCGTGCTGCGCGGCCAGGTTGATGTCGTGCACGGTGTAGAGCACCGCGCGACCATCGCGCTCTGCCGCGCGCAGCAGTTCGTGCAGCGTCTTCATCTGGTGGTGCAGGTCGAGCGACGACAACGGCTCGTCGAGCAGCATGACCTCCACGTCCTGGGTGAAGAGCGTGGCGATGTTCACGCGCTGGCGCTCGCCGCCGGAGAGCGTGGTGATGTCGCGTCCGGCGAGATCGTCCAGCTCGAAGGTCGCGAGGGCCCGGCGGATCGGCGCGTCGTCGTCGTCGCCCCAGGCCCAGAACGGCAGCCGTGGATGCCGCGCGGCGGCGAGTGCGTCCACCACGGTGAGGCTGAAGGCGTCCACGATCGACTGGGGCAGGAAGCCGCGCCGCCGGGCCCGTTCCATCGGGGTATACGCACCCACCTCACGCTCGCCCAGCCACACTCTCCCGCCGTCGGGATCGCGCAGGCCGGCGAGGGTGCGCAGCAGGGTCGACTTGCCGGCGCCGTTGGGGCCCAGCACGCCGTAGACCTGTCCGGGCGCCACGTGCAGGTCGAGGGAGTCCACGAGCGTGCGGCCACGCACGACCAGGCGGAGCGCCTCGGTGCGGAGCACGGCGCTCACCGGCGATGGACCAGCAGGAAGAGAAACGTCGGCACGCCGATGACCGCCATCACGGCGCCCACCGGAAGCTGGATCGGATCGGCGACGACGCGCGAGATCGTGTCGGCGACGACCACGAGGATGCCGCCGCCGATCGCGCTGGCGGGGATGAGCACGCGCTGGTCGTTGCCGATGAGGCGACGCAGCGCATGCGGCACGACGAGGCCGACGAACCCCACCGTGCCCGCGGTCGTGACGGCGACGGCGGTGGCGAGGGAGGCGAAGGCGAAAATGGCCGACTTCACGACGGGAGGCCGGACGCCCAGGGCACTGGCCGATTCCTCGCCGCGGGCCAGCAGGTTCAGCTGTCGCCCCAGCGGCACGATCGCGAGCAGGCAGGCGAGCAGGCAGCCCACCGGCAGGGCCCACCACGCCACGCCGCTGAGGTCGCCCATCATCCAGAACAGCATGCCGCGCAGGTTCCGGTCGGGCGCGAGCACCAGCATCATGCTGACGATCGCCCCGAAGCCGGCGGCCAGCATGACGCCGATGAGGATCAGGTCGGTCGCGTCGTCGCGATGCGCCGCGCGCTGGCGCGAGAGCAGGTCTCGGTGCGCGAGCACGAACACCGCCACGCAGGCGAACAGGGCGCCCGCCGCGGCACCGAAGGCGACGGTCACCGTGCCCGCACCGGCCAGCATCGCGCCGAGGGCACCCACGGCGGCGCCGCCGGACAGGCCCAGCGTGTAGGGATCGGCCAGCGGATTGCGCACGAGCACCTGCATGAGGCAACCGGACATCGCGAGCAGGCCGCCCACCCCGAACGCGGCCACGACCCGCGGCAGGCGCAGTTCCCACACGATCGCGTGCATCGGCGTGGGCGCGGGTCGGATCAGCGCGGTCCAGGCGTCGCCCATCCGCGTATCGGTGCCGCCCAGCAGCACGGCCAGCAGCATCACGCCGACGGCGAGCAGGCCCATGAGCCCCCACAGGCGCACGGCCGCCCCGAAGGACGTGACGCGCGGCGTTCGGGGGATCGGGGACTGGGTCGTCACGTCGTCGATGGGTCGTGGGGGCCCATCAGGATAAAGGAACGACGCGATCCGGGTGACCCCGGCCGTCAATCCAGCGGCCGGACCCAGATATCGCGAAAGCTGATCGGCGGCGACGGGTCGCCGTGGGCCTGGAGCTTGATCGGGGCGTCGGTATACGGCGTGTAGGATGGCTTGCCGATGTAGCGCGTTTCGCCGGTCAGCCGGGTGTGGTTCTGCACGAGCACGCCGTTGTGGAACAGCGTCACGTAGGCCGGCGAGACGAGCGTGCCGTCGGCGGCGAACACCGGGGCTGTCCAGACGATGTCGTAGGTCTGCCATTGGCCCGGCGGGCGCATGGCGTTGGCCAGCGGCGCCGACTGCTTGTAGACGCTGCCGGCCTGGCCGTTGACGTAGGTGGGGTTGTCGTACGAATCCATGATCTGGATCTCGTACCCTTCGTCGCCGGGACCGGTGGAGGCGAGGAACACGCCGCTGTTGCCGCGGGCCTGGCCTTCGCCGGTGACGTTCTTCGGCACCTGCCATTCCAGATGCAGCTGGTAGTTGCGGAAACGCCGGCGGGTCTGGATGTTGCCAGTCGCCTTGTCCACCGTCAGCACGCCGTCGTGCACCTTCCAGCGCGCGGGCGAGCCGTCCCTGGAGGCCTCCCATGCGGACAGGTCGTGGCCGTCGAACAGGCGCACCGCGTCGGACGGCGGTTGGCCGGCAGGCGTGCCGGGCGTCACCACGGGCGGCACCGGGGTCCACTGTTCGGTGGCCTTGGGGTCGTCCTGGGCGAGGGCCGGCGTGCCGGCGACGGCGAGAACGCACAGGGCAGCGGGCAACAGGCGGGTGGTGTTCATACGGTGCAGATCCGGAAAGCCTCGGCGAACGAAGCGAAAGGGTCGGCGGCCGTGGGCATGAACTCGTGCGCGATGTAGCCCTGGAAGCCGGTGTCCGCGATGGCTTTCGCCACGGCGTGGTAGTTGAGCTCCTGGCTGCCGTCGATCTCGTGGCGTCCCGGGACGCCGCCGGTATGGAAGTGGCCGATCCACGCGAGGTTGTCGCGGATCGTGCGGATCACGTCGCCCTCCATGATCTGCATGTGGTAGATGTCGTAGAGCAGCTTGACGTTGGGCGAACCGATGCCCTTCATCACCTCCACGCCGAACGCCGTGCTGTCGCCCTGGTAGCCGTGGTGATCGACCTTGCTGTTGAGCAGCTCGACGCAGAGCGTGATGCCGTGCTCCGCGGCGAAGGGCGCGATCTTCGACAGGCCGGCGATGCAGTGGTCGGCCGCCTGGCGATCGTCGATGCCGGGCTTGCGATTGCCGAACATGGTGATCATCCGGGTCAGCCCCGCGCGCTGCGCCAGCGGGATCGTGCTTTCGAGTTCCTTGATCAGCGTGGCGTGGTTGGCGGGATCGTTGAAACCCATCTCGATGAAATTATCCCGTTTGGCGGGATACCCCATCGTCACCGCGAGGCCGCTGTCGGTCACCGTCGACCACTCGTCGGCGTAGAGCAGGTCCACGCCGGCGAAGCCGATCGCCTTGAGACGTTTGCACAACTCGGGCAGCGGGGCCTTCGAGGTCCAGCGGCTGAGCGACTGCTTCAGGCGCCCCGGCGGCGCGGGCGTCGCCGATGGCTTGCCCGATGCCTGCGCGACGGCGACGAGCGGCATCGCGCCCACGGCGGCGACGGCCGTGGCCATGTGGGCCAGCGCGGCGCGCCGGGTGAAGCCCGATGAGGTGTCGGCCATGTCAGTCGTCCAGTCCCAGTAGCTGTCGGTTGAAGGCCGTGTCGCTGCCGCTGGCGGCGAAGTCGTCGAAGGCGCGCCCGGTCACCTTGATGATGTGATCGCGGATGAACGGTGCCCCTTCGGTCGCGCCCTGCTGCGCGTCCTTGATGCAGCACTCCCACTCGAGCACCGCCCAGCCGGGGTAGTCGTATTGCGCGAGCTTGCTGAAGATCGCGCCGAAATCGACCTGGCCGTCGCCCAGCGAGCGGAACCGGCCGGGGCGGTCGATCCAGTCCTGGTAGCCGCCATACACGCCCGAGCGCCCGTTCGGGCGGAACTCGGCGTCCTTCACGTGGAAGGCGCGTATGCGCGAGTGATAGATGTCGATGAACTGCAGGTAGTCGAGCTGCTGCAGCACCATGTGGCTCGGATCGAACAGGATGTTCGCGCGCGGATGCTGGTCCACCGCATCGAGGAACCGCTCGAACGTGGCGCCGTCGTGCAGGTCTTCACCCGGATGCAGTTCGTAGCAGACGTCGACGCCCGCGTCGTCGAACGCATCCAGGATCGGCCGCCAACGCCGCGCGAGTTCCGCGAAGGCTTCGTCGACGAGGCCGGCCGGACGCTGCGGCCAGGGATAGAACAGGTGCCAGGCGAGCGCCCCGGAGAACGTCGCATGCGCGGTCAGGCCCAGGCGGCGGCTCGCCTGGGCCGCGAGCTTGAGCTGTTCGACCGCCCAGGCCTGGCGAGCCTGCGGCTTGCCGCGCAGCGCCGCCGGGGCGAACCCGTCGAACAGGCGATCATAGGCGGGGTGGGACGCCACCAGTTGCCCTTGCAGGTGGGTGGACAGCTCCGTCACGGCGAGCCCGTGCTCGGCGAGCATGCCCACGACGTCGTCGCAATAGGCCTGGCTGGCGGCGGCCTGCTCAAGGTCGAACAGGCGGCGGTCGTTGGAGGGGATCTGCACGCCGACGAAGCCGAGCGACGCCGCCCACCGGGCGATCGACGGCAGCGAGTCGAACGGCGCCTCGTCCGAGGCGAACTGGGCGAGGAAGAGGCCCGGGCCTTTGAGAGTCTTCATGATGTCGTTCGCGGTCCCGTGCGGCAGGTCAGATCTTCAGGTCGGTCTCGACCGCCCAGGCCTTGCCGTTGCCGGCTTCGGCCAGCGGAATGTCCGCCTTGAACGCGCCGGGCACGGGCGAATACTGCAGCACCTGGGTGCAGCCGGGCTCGGAGAGGAAGAAGCCCAGCATCGTGAGTTTCTTGCTCATCAGCACGAACGTCGTGGCGGGCGGCAACGTGGCCGACGCGGGCGCGGCGATCGCCTGGGCGTGCAGCTTCATCACCAGCGCCTTGCGCTGGGCCTCGTCCAACTGGAGAAACGGCTTGCCGCCCGCGGTGTCGAAGGCCGCCATCGAGGTGACGTAGCGCTTCTGTTCCTGCGGGGTGTAGACGTCCTTGAACATCTGGTCGATGAAGCGGGGCACGCCGGCGTCGACCGCCCCCGGCGTGTCGGTGCGCGGGATGATGATGTCGGCGACGGCACCGATCAGGGCCAGTTGCGCGGCCGTGAAAAAGCCCGGGGCGGCGCCCGGTTTCTGCGACGCCGCGTGCGCCTCGGCCACGGCCAGCAGCGACGGCCCGGCGATGACGCCGACCGCCAGTGCGGACATGCTTTTCAACCACTCTCGACGGTTCATGGCGTGATCCTCAGACGTTGCCGCGCTTGAGTTCTTCCACGGCGTGGTTGGCCGCGCGAGCGGTCAGGGCCATGTAAGTCAGGGAAGGGTTCTGGCACGCGGACGACGCCATGGCGGACCCGTCGGTGATGAACACGTTCTTGCAGGCGTGCATCTGGTTCCAGGCGTTCAGCACCGAGGTCTTCGGATCGCGGCCCATGCGCGCGGTGCCCATCTCGTGGATCCCGGCGCCCACGTTGGCCGGCGTCACGAACGATTCCACGTTGCGATAGCCCGCGGCGTTGAGCATCTCCATGGCGTCGGCGATGATGTCCTTCGCCATCCTGAGCTCGTTTTCCTGGTGCGCGGCGTCGAAGTTGAGCACGGGCAGGCCGTACTTGTCCTTGCGGTTGCGATCGAGCGTGACCTTGTTCTTGTGCGACGGCAGCATCTCGCCGAAGCCCATCATGCCGATCGACCACGGTCCGGGTTTCTCCGCCGCCTTCTTCAGATCGGCGCCGATCGCGTCCGTGTCGGCCAGGCGGGTCCAGTCCGCGCGGCTGGCGCCGCCCTGGAAACCGTAGCCGCGCAGGTAATCCCGCTTGTCGCCGCCGATGTTGCGATAACGCGGAATGTAGAAGCCGTTGGGCCGGCGCCCGAAGTAGTAGCGATCTTCGTGGCCGTCGACGAGCGCGTGCGCGCCGCTGCCGAACAGGTGGTCCATGATGTTGTGGCCGACCTCGCCGCTGTCGTTGCCGAAACCGTTGGGAAAACGGCTCGACACCGAGTTGAGCAGGATGTGCGAGGTACCGAAGGTCGAGGCGCACAGGAAGATGATGCGGCCGAAGTAATCGGTCTGGTGGCCGGTTTCCGCGTCGAGCACGCGCACGCCGGTCGCCTTGCCCTTTTTGTCGTCGTAGATCATTTCGTAGACGATGGCATTGGTCACCATCGTCATGTTGCCGGTGCGCTCGGCCGAGGGGAGGGTCGACGAATTGCTGCTGAAATAGCCGCCGAACGGGCAGCCGCGCATGCACAGGTTGCGGTACTGGCATGTGCCGCGCTGCGGGCTCTGGTCGTGCTTGAGCGGTGCCGACAGGTTCGCGGTGCGGCCGATGATCAGCTTGCGGTTGAGCTTGGCGTCGAGCTTGCCGCGGAAATCCTTTTCTACGCAGTTCAGCTCCATCGGCGGCAGGAAATCGCCGTCGGGCAGCTGGGCGAGGTGATCGGTGTTGCCGCTGACGCCGATGAAGTGCTCGACGTAGTCGTACCACGGCGCCAGGTCGTCGTAGCGAATCGGCCAGTCCACGCCCACGCCTTCCTTGCCGTTCGCCTCGAAGTCCATGGGGCTGAAGCGATAGCTCTGCCGGCCCCACATCAGCGACCGGCCGCCGACGTGATAGCCACGGAACCAGTCGAACGGCTTGGTTTCCTCGTAGGGGTTGTCGATGTCGTCGACGAACCAGTGCTTGGTCGACTGGGTGATGCCGTAGAACGACGGGCGCGTGTGGATCGGGTGCCGTGCGATGTCCTCGCGCGTGGGCGCGTCGCCGTAGGGCAGCTCCCAGGGCGCTTTCATCGCCGTGGGATAGTCGCCGTGCTTGACCATGGGGCCGCGATCGAGCACGAGGGTCTTCAGGCCCTTCTCGGTCAGTTCCTTGGCGGCCCAACCGCCACTGACGCCGGTGCCGACGACGATGGCATCGTAAGTGTTCGTGTCCATGCCTGTCCCTTCAGCGCAGCGGGCGGAGGTAGTCGAAATCGACGCGGGCGGCGTCGAGCGAACTCATGCGGGAGAACGGACCCTCCTGCTCGACGAAGCAATGCTTCAGGCCGGAGGCGTCGGCCGCGGCCATGATCGGCTTGTAGTCGAGCGTGCCCCGCCCGAGTTCGGCGCCGGGGTAGTCCTTGCCGCCGCCGGCGAGGAAATCCTTCGCGTGCATCAGCGTGATGCGGCCGGGGTTGGCCTTGAAGTAATCGGCCGGGTTCTTGCCGCCGGCATGCACCCACCCGCAGTCGAGTTCGAACTGCACGAGCGCGCGATCGGTTTCCTTCAGCAGCACATCGTAGAAGGTTTCGCCGTCGCCCACGTCCGTGAACTCGGCATGGTGGTTGTGATAGGCGTACTGCAGTCCCGCCTTGCGTGCTTTTTCGCCGAGCCGGTTCGCATACGCCGCGGTGCGCTTGGCGGCATCGCGCGTGTACGCCGGGTCGCCCGACCCATTCGCTTCCTTCTGCATGATCGCCGGCAGCATGCTGCTGACGATGTACGTGGCGCCGAGCGTGTGGGCGGCGTCGATGCCCGGTTCGAAGCCGAGGCTGTCGAAGTGCAGGCTCGGGCAGCCCAGCCCCGCTTCCTTCAGCTGGTCGCGCAGGGTGGCGGCGGTGGTGGTGACGATGGCCTCGATCTCGACGTAGCCGATCGACTTGAGCGTCTTCAGCGTGCCGACCGGGTCTTTCGTATAGGCATCGAGCACCATGTAGAGCTGGATGCCGAGCCCCTTGCCCTTCGCGGTGGCGGCCAGGAGCTTGCCGGGTGCGCCGAGGGTGAGGCCGAGCGCGGTGCCGCAGAGGGCGGAGCGCGTCAGGAATTGCCTGCGGGTCATCATGAAACGGGGTCTCCTTTCGAATCAGTGGGCGTCGGCGACGGCGGCAGTCGCCGTGGCCCTGCGATCCTTGAACATCAAGACGAAGAGCACGAAAACGGCGGCGGCGAACGCCCCGGCGACGATCCAGATGCCATGCCAGTCGTGCGTCGTGTCGGCGCGCGTGTACGACTGCACGACCATGCCGGACAGCCACGAGCCGACGAACATGCCCAGGCCGTAGGTCAGGAACGTGATCAGGCCCTGGGTGGCCGCGCGCAGCGCCGGCGGCGCCTCGCGATCGATGTAGATCTGGCCGACCACGAAGAAGAAGTCGAAGCAGATGCCGTGCAGGATGATGCCGACCCAGAGCATCCACATCATCTGGCCGGTGTCGCCGAAGGCGAACAGGGCGTAGCGCACCACCCAGGCGAGCATGCCCAGGGCCAGCATGTACTTCACGCCGAGGCGGCGGAAGAACCAGGGGATGAGCAGCATGCAGAAGAGCTCGGACATCTGCCCGCCGGTCATCTTGCCGGCGGCGTTCACCACGCCGATCTCGTTGAGGAACAGGTTGGTGAACGCGTAGTAGAACTGCAGGGGAATGCAGATCAGGAACGACGCGAGGGCGAACACCGCCATCGAGCGGTCACGCAGCAGGTGCAGCGATTCCAGGGGTAGCGCATGGCGCAGTTCGAAGCGGGTGTTTCGCGCCAGCGGCGGGGTCGGCGGCAGGGTGAAGCAATAGCCCGCCATCAGTACCGAGAGGCCGGCCGCCAGGAGCAACGGCGAGGCGGTGGCCTCGACGCCCCAGGCACCCACGGCGAGACCGACCAGGATCCAGCCGATGGTGCCGAACACGCGGATTGCCCCGAATTCCTCCTGGGGATTGCGGATGTGCCGCATGGCGAGCGACGCGGTCAGCGCGAGCGTCGGCATGTAACACAGGCTGTAGGCCAGCAGGGCGGCGTAGACCAGCGCGAACGAGGTCTGCTGCGCCGCCACCACCAGCAGCACGGCGCCCAGCAGGTGCAGCAGGGTCAGTACGCGGCGCGTGTCGAACAGCCGATCGGCGAGCAGGCCGACGAATAGCGGTGAGATGATCGCGCCGATCGCGGTCGTGCCAGCGACCGCGCCGATCTCGGTACCGGTGAAATGCAGGGTCTTGCTCAGCCAGGTGCCGACCGTGACATACCACGCGCCCCAGATCGCGAACTCGAACAGCATCATTACGCTAAGGCGCCATTTCATCCGCGTTTCCTCTTCGTGCGTGGAGTGGTGAGGGGATCGTCGATGGATTGCCAGACACCCCCCTGGGCATGGCTCTTGAGCATCGCGTCCACCAGCAGGCTGTTTCGGTAGCCGTCCGCGAAGGTCGGCAGGGCGGCAGGCCGTGTCGCCTCCGTGGCGCCCCGCCGGATCCACGTATAGGCATCGGCGATCACGTTGCGGAAAGCGTCGGCCCAGGCTTCCGGATGACCGCCGGGCAGATGGGCATAGCCACGGGCGGACGGGTCGAGCAGGGCCGGGTCGCGGGTCAGCACCGCGTTGGCCTTGGCGTGCTGGCCGAGCCACAACGCGTTGGGTTGTTCCTGGCGCCAGCCGACCGAACCTTCGCGACCGTTGATTTCCAGGCGCAGGTCGTTCTTGTGCCCGGGCAACACCTGGCCGACGGTGACGCAGCCCCGCGCGCCGTTGTCGAAGCGCAGCAGCACGCTGGCGAGGTCTTCGCTGGTGATCGCCTGCCGTTTGCCCGGCGCCTTCGCCGCGCCGGCGAAGGCCTTGGCCGAGGTGTCCGGCACCTCGCGTTCGGCGACGACCGTGTGCAGGTCGGCAAGCACCGCCACGATGCGCGCGCCAGTGACGTGCTCGGCAAGGTCGCACCAGTGCGAGCCGATGTCGCCCAGCGCCGAGCTGGCGCCGCCCCGTTTCGGATCGAGCCGCCACGAGTACGTGCGCGCGTCGGTCAGCCAGTCTTGCAGGTAACAGCCGTGCACGAACACTGTCGGTCCGATCCGGCCCTTGGCAATCATCGCCCGCGCCTGCTGCACCAGCGGATAGCCGCGGTAGTTGAAGGTGACCACGTGCGCCAGGCCCGCCTCGCGCGCCGCGTCGTAGAGCTCGCGCGCGTCGTCGCTGCGGCTGGCCAGCGGCTTGTCGGAGATCACGTGCTTGCCCGCACGCAGCGCGGCCAGCGACACCTCCCGATGGAGATGGTTGGGCGTGGTGTTATGCACCACCTGCACGGCAGGGTCCGCGAGCAGGTCGCGGTAATCGGCATAGGCGCGGCCGGCGTTCAGTTCACGGGCGCGCCGGGTGGTGGACGCCAGGCTCGAACCGGCGATGCCGACGATATCGACGTGCCCGAGCCGGCGCACGGCGTCGAGGTGGTGCGCGGCGATGAAGCCGGGGCCGACCAGCCCCATGCCGATCCGCTTCACCGGTCTGCCGCTCTGGCGCGGGTCGTGTTCGACTGGCCTGCCATGGTTCCCCCGATGTATTCGATTACATCCGCGATCGACCCGTCAGCGAGGACGTAAGCGTCGCGAGATACCGTGCTTCCCCTGGAGGCGCATGGAAGCGAGCCTCAAAAGTGGCAAGATATGTAGCAGATGGATAAATGCCAACGCAACGATTTCATGTAATCCATTACATTGCACTGCACCAAAGCCAAGGAACGATGGGACGTGAGCGGGAACGGAAAGAGGCGAAAGGACGGGGCGGCCGGTGACGCGGGCATCGATGTTGCGGCGCAGCCCGTACGCGTGCGCACGGTGAAGGAGATCGCGGCGATCGCGAAGGTTTCGGTGGCAACCGTTTCGCGCGCGCTGCAGCGGCCGGACATCGTCAGCGAAGAAACGCGCGCGCGGATCCACGAGGTGGTGAAGCGCCTGGGCTACACGCCCAACGCGCTCGCGCGCAACCTGCGCACCGCGCGCACGCGGCTGATCGTGGCCCTGCTGCCCGACATCGCCAACCCGTTCTTTTCGGAAGTGATCCGTGGCATCGAGCAGGTGGCCTACGAAAACGGGTATTCGGTGTTGCTGGGCGAGACGCAGAGCAACCTCGTTCGCGAACAGGCGTACGCCGACATGGTGGCCGCCCGCCAGGCCGACGGCATCATCACAATGTTTCACCGCGTGCCGTCGATTCCCATGGAAGGCCGCCTGCCCATCGTCAACGCGTGCGAATACGTCAAGGACAGCGCGATCTCCAGCGTCTACATCGATAACGTGACGGCGGCGACGCAAGCGGTGGACTACCTTCTCGCCCTCGGCCACCGCGACATCGCCTTTATCGCGGGGCCATCGACGAGCCCCATCTGCGTCGATCGCGAGCAGGGCTACCAACGGGCACTTCAGAACGCCGGGCTGGCCGTCGATCCGTCGCTGACGGCCGTGGGCGATTTTTCGATCGAGGCCGGCGAGCGTGCGGTCGAGCTGTTCCTGGCCCAGGGGCGCTCGTTCAGCGCGATCTTCTGCGCCAACGACGAGATGGCGATCGGCGCGATGCGGGCGCTTCTGTCGCGCGGGCTGCGGGTGCCGCACGACGTCTCGGTGGTGGGCTTCGACGACATCCGCTTTTCGCGCTACACGTCGCCGCCGTTGACCACCGTCGCCCAGCCGAAGAATGCGCTGGGCCGCGAGGCGATGACGATGCTGCTCGAACTGCTCGGCGACCCGGAAGTGCCCGCGCGCAAGCGGATCCTCTGTGCCGAACTCGTGGTGCGCGGCTCGACGGCGCCGCCGCCGTCCAGGGCCTGACCGGCGGCGTCAGTCGTTCGCCGGGGGTACCAGGGCGATCACCGTCCAGCCCGGGCGGGGCTCGAGCGGTTGCTTGCCGGTGGCGACGCGCAGGTCGCCGCGGGGCTCCACGCCGAACAGCAGCAGGGCATCCGTGCCGTACTGCGCGAGGAAGTTCGTCCAGGCGAACGTGTCGCTCAGGCGGGTGGTCTTGATCCGCCACCCACCGTGCAACAGGTCGTCGAAGCGGGCGTGCGTCATGTCCTCGCCGAACAGCGCCGGGGCCAGCAGGTTGCCCGCCAGCGACACGCGGCCATGGCTCTCCTCCGGCGAGAGGTTGCGCAGCCGGAAGACTTTGTCCCGGCCGAACTCCTCGCGGTAGTGCACGCTGACCAGCGAGTTCAGCTCGCGGTGCGTGGACATCGCCAGCAAGTGGCCGATGCCCGCGAGGTCCAGATGACGATCGGCGGCCTGCGAGGCCGGATTGCCGAAGAACGTCGGCACGCCTTCCATGCGCGCGGTGCGGATGCCATGCCAGTCGTCGTCGGCGACGATCACGCGCAGGCCGTCGATCGCGTGCAGCGCCCGGGTGACCTCAAGCGCCACCGCGTTGGCGCCATAGACCAGCACCCCGCGCGGCTCGGGTTCGGCCACGCGCAGCCAGCGCGCGAGGGGGCGCGCGGTGGCGCTCTGGAACACCACCGTGCCGATGATCATCAGGAACACCAGCGGCACGAGCTTGTCGGCACCGGTCATGCCGGTGCTCTCCAGCCGCAGGGCGAACAGGGCCGACACCGAGGCGGCGACGATGCCGCGCGGCGCGACCCAGGCCACGAGCGCGCGCTCGCGCCAGGTCAGCCCGCTGCCCAGGCTGGAGACGAAGACGGACACCGGCCGGATCACCAGCTGCGCGACGGCGAAGATCGCCAACCCGGCGAACAGCGTCCCGTCCGGCAGGGGCCAGTTGAGCCGGGCGGCCAGCAGGATGAACAGCGACGACACCAACAGCGTCGTGAGGTGTTCCTTGAAATCCATGATGTCGTCGATGTGCACGTCGCGCATGTTGCCCAGCGCGATGCCCATGACCGTGACCGCCAGAAGGCCCGATTCGCCCGCCAGGGCATTTGACAGGCTGAAGGTGAACAGCACCGCGGCGAGCGTGCCGAAGTTCTGCAGGTATTCGGGGATCCAGTGGCGGCGCAGCAGGTTGCCGTGGATGAAGGCGGCCACGCCGCCCAGCACGGCGCCGCAGGCGACGGTGCCGAGGAACAGCTGTACCGAGTGGCCTTCCTGGTGCGAGGCGATCGCCTCGTACACCAGCACCGCGAACAGGGCGCCGACCGGGTCGATGACGATGCCTTCCCAGCGCAGCACGTTCGCGATGCGTGCGTTCGGCCGGACGGTGCGCAGCATCGGCGCGATGACCGTGGGCCCGGTCACGCAGGTGAGCGCGCCGAAGAGGAAGGCCAGTTCCCAGCTGACGCCGCCGATGTAGTGCGCCGCCACCGCGAGCAGCCCCAGCGCCAGTACCGCGCCGTAGGTGACCAGGCCGCGTACGGCGTGGCCGATGCCCTTGAGCTCGTGGAAACGCAGGGTGAGGCTGCCTTCGAACAGGATCACCGCCACCGCGAGGGAGACCACCGGAAACAACAGGTCGCCCATGACCTTGTCCGGCCGCAGCAGCCCCGTGACGGGCCCGGCCAGGATACCCGCCAGCAGCAGGAACAGGATCGCGGGCAGCCGCACGCGCCAGGCCACCCACTGGCAGAGAAACCCGATGCCGAGCATCAGGGTCAGGAGCATTCCGAGTTCGATACGCATGCAAGCCCTTGGACAGGGGTGGCGCCAGCCCATGACGCCGCCAAGGGGCGCGAGCCTACACAGCGGGATGTGAAGGCCCGTGCGCGAACGCGCGCCTCAGCGCGGCCGACAGCCCGTACTCGCCTTGACCGCCGTATCTGTCGCATTAAAATGGGGGCCAATCGCACCCGAACCTCTGGCGCTGGCTGGTCCAGCATCACGTTCGGGTCTTCTTTTTCCGGAACGGATACCGGTGATCGTCAAAGCCTCATCCAAGCCCCACACGTCATACGCCGATCTCGTTCATCTGCTGAGGTCGAGAGGCATGGCCATCGACGACCCCGTACGCGCCCAGCGCAAGCTGTCCCAGGTGGGTTATTACCGACTCAGTGGCTTCTGGTTCACGGCACGGGAGTTCCGGCGCGATGCTTCGGGGCGACCCATTCGCTGCCCGAACACGGCGCGCCCACTGAGGCTCGATGAGTTCATGCGGGGAACGAGGTCCCGGGTCGACCTGGGTGTCCTCGGTCGCCGACGTCGTGGATTCCAAGCCGCCGCTACCGGGTTGCACGTTCGAAGCCATGGGGCTACCCACGGGTTCCAGAGGCTTTCCGAGAGAGGCTTTCACATAGTGATCGTTCGTCCGGTGGTCATCGTGTCGTTTCAGGGGCCAGCACCGACATTGCTGCGACGAAGCGTCTCGGTGAGGGTGCCGAGTTCGCAACGCGATGGATCCGCACGGCACGCCTCGGGAACCAGCGCCTGCCGTCCCGGCGGATGGGCCAGGTCGAGGACCTGCAGCTGGCGAAGCTGTTCCGGTGCCTGGGCTTCGTAGGCGGTGCGCACGTAACGCTTGCCGTCGCCCGAGCGCCACACGGTGATGACGAAGGCGCCGCCCACGGGCGGGTCGTCCTTGGCGTAGCCCGGTAACTGGAAATGGATGCCCAGCCGGCTGGCGAGGGCGACGATGTGGTTGTCGCTGCCGACGAAGACCGCCAGTCGCGGACCGTTCGGATCATCCAGTAGCGTGGCGATGCGTTTGCCCAGCAGGGCGGCGACGCGCTCGGCCACGTAGGCGGGGCGGGCGTGGACGTCGAACAGCAGCGCGTGCAGCTGCGACAGCGCGCGGAACGCGGCGGGGTCGAATCGCCCCCACGCGACCTGATCCGGCGGCATGCCCTGCAGGTAAGCCATCAGGATCGCCTCGGCGGTGCCCGAGGTCACCGCGATCGGGCCGTCCAGCGTCAGGCTCTTGCCGTCGTCGGACAGGCCAAGGTGGCCTTTCCACGTCGCCGGCTGGCAGACCGGGGGCGTATCGCCGGGCTTGCAGCCCATGACCCGGGCGAACGTCGTCATCGCCTCGCGGTGGCGATCGGTCAGCGCATCCGGTCCGCCCGTCGCCTGCCGGATCGACGACAGCGCGGCGCGGCCGTCCCAGCCCACCGCGCCCGCCGCCACCGGATTGAACAACGGATCGGTGCTGTCCTGGGGGCGATGGCCGACGGTAAGGCCGCATCCCGGTGCGAAGGCATCGCCGTAGGCCTGTCCGCTGGCGATGGTCCGCTGGTCGGTATTGGCCCAGATCGACACGCTGCCCGCGGCGGGGCAGCCGTCGCGGGGAAACAGGCCGGCGTCCGCCATCCAGGCGCGGTCGTAACGGGCCATCGCCATCACGCCCTCGCGGCCGTGCGGGGTGAGGATGGACGGCGGCACCGGCCACGCCGGCCACGCCGCGCCGTGCACGTCGTCGACCTGGATCTCGCCCGGCAGCGGCGAGCGCACGCCGTGCCGGTAGACCATCACGACCTGGTCCAGGCGCAGGTCGTTCGCGGCGTGGACTGGCATCGCGAGCACCAGGCCGAGCAGCGCCACCCTGTGGCGCCACCCGGTGCGCGCGGGCATCGTCATCGCGTGCCGCATGCTCAGAACGTGTAGCTCAGGTTGACCATGTAGATGCGTCCCGTCTCGACGTAGGCGCCGTCGGCACCCGGATCGTACGCCAGGTAGCGCTTGGACTTGCCCGACGTCTCGTAGAACGTCGCGCTGTTGAGCAGGTTCTTCACCGAGAGGCCGACGCCGAAACCGTAGGGCAGGTCATAGGTCGCCGAGACGTCCAGGGTCTTCACCGGCTGCAGGTAGTAGTCCAGCCCGTTGCCGTTGAGCCCGATCAGCTGCAGGCCGGTGTAGTTGTAGGTGAGGTCGGCGCGCAGGTGGTCGTCGTGGTAGAAGATCGCGGCGTTGTACATGCGCTCGGGTGCACGCGGCAGCCACGTGCTGCCTGGATGGTCGGCGCGACCGCTCTGCGCCGTGCTGTGCTGCACGGTGAGGTTGCCGCCGATGCCGAAGTGGCTCCACAGGCCGGGGAGGGTGACGAACTGCTTGCGCATCGCCAGCTCCGCGCCGTAGATCTTCGCGTCGCCGCCGTTCTCCGGCATGCTCACCGGGATGCCGCCGGTCAGTACGGTGCCGGTGGGTACGTTGCCGCCCAGCGTGCTGTCGTTGCCGGTGGTCGATTGCGAGGTGTAGATGAAGTCGCTCAGGCGCTTGTAATAGGCCGACGCGGTGAGCAGGCCGCCGGTGGCGTCGTAGAACTCGGCCGAGAGATCCACGTTGTCCGCCGTGGTCGGGCGCAGGTTCGGGTTGGGCTTGGAAATCGCGTTGACCTGGCCGGTGATGTCGTCGATCGAGTACGACGTCTGGCCGGAAATCAGGCCGAACGCGGGACGGGCGAAGCTGCGCCGCCACGACGCGCGGTACACCGTGAATTCGTCCGGGCGGTAGTTCAGGCTGATGCCCGGCAGCACCTCGCCATAACGACGTCCCTGGTTCACGAAGGCGCCGGTGGCGTCGTCGCCGTTCGAGCGCCACGAGGTGGCCGAGTAGTCGGTCAGTTCGTAGCGCACGCCCGGCACGATGGTGAGGTCCTGCACGCGGAAGGTCGCCATGAGGTAACCCGCGTAGATGTTCTCGCGGCTGGACGTGGTGTTGGCGTTGTAATCGTTGGCCGTGTAGATGCCCGCGCCGTTCGGGTCGTTGAGGTATTTGTACGGCACGGCCTGGTCGAGCACCCACTGGCGGTCGATCAGCTTGAATGGCCCGGCGTAGCGGCCGCCGAAGGGGTTGGTTACCAGGCGACCGGGAAGATCGGCCAGCGCCGGGCCACCCGGCGCCGACGATCCATAGTTCGGGCCGCCGAAGAAGGGGCCGCCGTAGACGAAGTTGTTGTCGTCGTGGGTGAACGGATGGTCATAGGCGTTGCGCTTGGATGTGTCGCCGGCGAGGCCGAACCGCACGTTGTCGAGGGTCGAATCGGTGAACGCGTAGGTACCGTCGATGTGCGCGTTGATCCGGGTGTCGCGGCTGCCGGCGTCACCGCCCTGCGTTTTCCAGAAGCTGTCCGAACGCAGGCTGTAGGCGTAGTTCTGCAGGGCCGCGCTGTTGCCGGCCAGGCTGGGGAAGGTCGGGTTGCCCAGGTCGAACTGGAACTGGCCCGGCGCCTTCGCGCCATAGAGGCTCGCCTCGACGTAGTCGGGTACGTCGCGCGTGCCGATGCCGTACGACGTGCCATAGTCGAGCGTGAGGGCGTCGGCCGTGCTGCTGCCGCCGAGCTGGAGGGTCGCGGTCTTCTCGTGGATGTCCCGCGTATTGAAGTAGCCGCCGCGAAGCACCTGGTTGCCACCCTGGTTGCGCGCCGACATCTGGTTCTGCTGGCCCTGCACCTCGTAGGCGCCGTAGATGGCGCGTGCGTAGAGCGAGGTGCTCTCGCCGTTCCAGTCCAGCGAGACGTTGCCGCCGTAGCGTTTGATCTGGTTGGTGTAGACGCTGTACTTGTACTGCGAGCTCTGCAGCGGGCCATCCTGCGACAGGTCGCTCGACGACCGGGTCGGATCGACCGGCTTGTACTGCGCATTGGGTGCCACGGCCTGGGCGGCGTTGTCGTACTTGCCGTAATACCCGGCGGCGTAGATACCGAACTGCTTCGTATCGCCGAAGCGGTGGGCCAGCTCCTGCTGGAACACGCCGCCCTTGTCGGACAGGCCGCGATGCTGGGCAAGGTCGTTCAGGCGCCCCTGCACCGATGTCTTCGCGTAGGTGTCGCCGGCGAAGTCGAAGGCGGTCGGCGTGCGCATGTCGATCGTGCCGCCGATGGCGTCGCCGGCCATGTCCGGCGTGGGGGTCTTGGACACCTTGACCGACTGGATGCCGAATGGCGCGAGCATGTTGAGCGAGATCGCGCGGGTCGAGGCATCGGTCTCAGGCAAGGCGAAACCGTTGAGCGTATAGGCGTTGTAGCTGGAATCGAGGCCGCGGATCGTCACGTACTCGCTTTCACCGGTCGCGGCCTGGCCCAGGTGCATGTCGCTGTACGAGGACAGGCCGGGCAGGCGCGAGAGCACGTCGGCGATGTTCGCGGTGGGGACGGCCTCGATCTGCTGCTTGCCCATCACCGTGGTCACGCCGGTGGACAGCCGTTGCTCGTCGACCGTGCCGGTGGCGACCTGGGCGTCCACGCTCATGCCGTTGAGCGTGGTGACTTTCTTGTCGTCCTTGGCGTCGACATCGTCGGCGCGGACCGCCGTCACGTGGAAAAGGGCGGTCGCGATGGCCAGCGAAAGCAGGGCCGGGGAAAGGGACGGGCGCATGGAAACCTCTGGAACGATCGGATGAAATGGCCGACGAAACGGCCGCGAGATGACGTCAGTGGGACAGGTCGGCGCGCAGGCAGCTGTCGTCGGCCGTGAGGGGATCGCAGCGCGCGATCGCGTTGCCGGGGAAGGCCACGACGTAGCCGCTGGGGGCTGCCTCGTGCTTCGGGAAATCGGTGCTCAGCAGTTGCGCTCCGCTGGCGAACATCGTGTCGCGCCGCCGCGTGTCGTCGGCGGCGACTTCCTTGAGGTTGACGTCGGTGCGGGTGCGCACCAGGTATCCCTCGCGCACGCGTTGGGCGATCGTTTCGCGAGGGCCGTCGTTCAGTTCGAGAAAGGCCGCGTCGTCGTCGCCCGGTGCCGCGTTGGTGAACATCGCGCGGCCGCGCAACGACGGGTGACCCTGCAGATACGCCTTGCCGACCGAATGCTGGTCGAGCAGAAACACGAAGCGACCACGGGCCGAGGCAAGCGTCGGCCATCCGGCGTGGCGCACGGCCTGGTTGAGCGTCGCGTAACGTCCGCGCACGTCATCGGGCGACACATAGCTCGCGCGCGGAAAGACCCGCGTGATTTCCGCTTCGAGACGGTTCATCGCGTCAGCGTCGAACGGTTCGGGCGCGACCGTCGCGAACGGCATCGACAGGGGCGTTTCCTCCGTCTCCAGTAGGACGAAGATCGGCAGGTGGCCCGGATGCCCCTTCGACCACGTGAGCAGCTCGCGCAAACAGGCCTCGAGCGGCTGGCAGGTGGCGCGTTGGTCCATGTCCTGGATATGCATCACCTTGAAGCCGGGCGCTGCCATCACCGCCGGGTCGGCCGACGGCGGATCCGGTGGTAGCCCTGCCGCCGCCACCTGTGCGACCACGGCCGGGGTGGCATAGCGGCCGCCGCGCACGTCGCCGTAGACGTCCAGTTCCACTTGCCGCACGCCGTCGTCGAGCTGACGACTCAGCGACGGATGCGCGTAGGTAAGGATCGCGTAGGTCTTCGGGTCCACCCGTTGCCATATCGCCGCCTCGCCCGGCGCCAGCCCCGCGTGATAACTGTTGTGGCTACCGATGTACTGCACGCTGGTGATGCGCGTGACATCCGCCGGGCGGCCCATGACGGGCGATGCGACCGCGCACGCCGCGTACGCGAAACACAGAAAGCCCACGCGAATAAAGCCTGCCATCACACTGCCACCGACGAGTTAGGCCTGACGGATTCAATCGATTGAAATCGAGTGTTTTCGCCATAGGCCGGGGTATCGGCGGCACCTTATCGGCACTTTTTGACAGCGCGACGACGAGGGCGTGAAGCGTATGTCTTAGGGGGATGTGACAGGTGTCATGCGGTGGTCATTTGGGGGCGATAGGGGATGGGAGATGGGAAGTGGGGGCGCATGGACCGGCGCCTGAGGGGCTGGTCGCGTGATCCAGCGGCAACCCAGGCGCAGAGGCTCACGTCACCGGGCCTTTCGCCGGCTACCACGCCCCCACTTCCCATCCCCCAACCCCTTCCCCTCAATCCCCTGACACCTGTCAGATGTTCCGCCACCCCATCCGCGCGAGACTTGCTCTCACACACAAACCCCTCGGAGCTGACCCCATGCAAGCCTTCACCGGTGTTTTCATCCTGGCCGTCCTCGTCGGCGTCGGGATTCTCTGGGAGTGCTCGCGCTGGATCAGCGCCCGCACGAAGCTGCTCGAAGAGCGCGCCCGTCAGCTGAAGCTGGACAACGACGCTCGCGAAGGCAACGCCACCCAGGCCCCGAACGCCGTGACCTCCCACGCCTGAGCGGCGCGCCCGGATGCACGGCCTGGCGACCTCCCGTTACCGAGGCCTGCCTCCATGCGATCTGTTAACCATGCCACGCTAAACGATCGTCACACCGTTCACGTTATTGCCTGGATCCGCCCAGAACGCCTCGTTCGCGAAGCGGCCAAAGACGTCACGCGGCAACACGGCCTTGCGTTCCACGGCCTGCACCTTCGCCCGCACCACGTGCAGCCCCGGCATGCCCACGCGCGCGTCGAACTCATCGGCGCTGTACTGCACGTGATCGAAGTCGTGTTCGAACCAGGGTTCGCCGAGGAAGGCGTAGACCGCGCGTACCGCCGTCTCCGGATCGCGGACCAGGCTTTCGTAGGTGAGCAGCATGAGATGGTCACGGGCATGCTCGCCGTAGAAGGCCTCTTTCGTCGCCTGGTAAGCGAAGCCGACCATGCCGCGCGGATCGGTGAGGGCTTCCACGCGCGAATACACGGTGGTGTTGGTGTCGAACCGAAACACTTTGCTCACGCTCACCGGCTGCTGGCGCACGAGGCGCTCCATGCTGTCGAGCACCCAGGCCAGCTGGCGCACGCAGGCGATGACCTTCACGCCGGGAAACAGCGTCTCGAGCAGGCCCATGCGGCTGCACCACAGGCGACTGGTGTCGAAGATGGCTTCGGCGCGGTCGTCGACCGAGTAGAAATGCTCCACCAGGCCGCGCATCATCGCCGCGCGCTGTGCGTCGGTCACGTCGAAGGCGAAGTCGTTCTTGCTGCTCGCCTCGGCCATCACCACGCCGAGGATGTCGGCCAGCGGGCTGGTCATGCCGGCGCGGAAGCGCGGATTCTGGTTGAGGATGGCGGCCAGCAGCGTGGTCCCCGCGCGCGGTAGCCCGGAGATGAAGTGGAAGCGACGGGGCGTCGGCGTATCGGGCATGGAGGCGTCCTCAGGCAAAAAAAACGCGGATCAGGGGGCCGGCGCCGTGGAAGCGCGCAGGCGCAACTGGTAGTCGACTTCCACCATGCGGGGCTCGCCCCGGCCGAGCAGGCCGAGCAGGAGCTCCTCGGTGGCCCGTTTGCCCATGTCGCGCACGGGCTGGTGGATCGTGGTGAGCGGTGGCCACACCTGCGTGGCGATGGTGGTGTCGTCGAAGCCGCAGATGGACATCTCGCCCGGCACCGACACGCCCGCTTCCGCGGCGGCCCAGATGGCGCCGACGGCCATGTCGTCGTCGGCGGCGAAGATCGCCGTCGGTCGCCGCTTGAGGCGCAGCAGTTGACGCGCGGCCGCCACCCCCGATTCGAACGAAAACCGGCCCTGCACGAGGTAGTCCGGATGTTCGTCGAGCCCGGCACGCTTGAGGCCATCGCGGTAGCCGGCGAGGCGCCAGACGCCCGCGCCGTGCTTCGGGTCGCCGAGGATGTGCGCGATGCGCCGGTGGCCCAGCGAGACCAGGTGCTCGACCATCGCGGCGGCCGCCTCGCGTTCGCGCAGCATGACGCCGATGGTGTCCTTGGGCCGACGCGGTGCGATCGACGCGAAGGGTAGCTCCATCGCCCGCAGGTGCCTGAGCAGGGCCGGGTGATCGGTGATGGGCGGCGTCAGGATCAGGCCGTCCGGACGATGTCGCGAGAGGATACCATCCACCCGCTCGACGAAATCCGGGGCGGTGGACACGAGCGGCTGCACCATCATGCTGTACTGATGGGCTTCGCAGGCCTCCTGCACGCCGGCCTGCACCTCCATGATGTAGCTCGGCGACAGGTTGTCGTAGAGCAGGCCGATCATGAACGAGCGGTTCGTCGCCAGGCTTCGCGCCGACGTGAGGGGGCGATAGTTCAGCGCGGCGACGGCGGCCATCACGCGGGCGCGAACCTCCTCGCGCACGCCCGGTTCGTGGTTGAGCACGCGCGATACGGTCTTCTTCGACGTATCCGAGGCACGCGCCACGTCGTTGATGGTCACGCGCGACATGGGGGTCTCATCAAGGCTGGGTTCCCTGCGGGCGGCCTGCGTCGAATCGTTCGGTGGGGACGTTCCAGCCGCTGACCTCGACGACCGGCGGGACCGGATCCCCCGCGGGATAGCGCGCCGTCAGCACCACGGACTCCCCCGGCCAGAGCGTGACGTCATTGTCAGTCCAGCGTACGGGCAGCGCAAGGTCGCCCTGGGCACCGCGGCGTATCGACAGGTGCTGCTGCAGGGCCACCGCCTTCGACGACGACGGGACGGAGAGCGTCACCGTCGTGACCGCGTCGTTGCCGTCGCGCACCGTCGTGGCGTGGACCTCGCGCGTGGCCGTAGGCAGCGACATCAGCGGCGTGAAGTCGGCGTACTGGGTTAGCGGCGTGAGATACCAGTTGGAACCGGCCCAGTCGAGGGTATCGTCTCGCGTCGACAGCCAGTAGACGTTGCGGCTGAGCGGTTTGCCGTCCGCGTCGTCCAGTTGCAGTTCGACGAAATACACGGGGGAGAGCCCGGGGACCGTGGGTACGCGCAACACCGTCCGCGTGTGGTTGCCGGTGACGTCGACGCCTTGCAGGTGTTTCTCGAAACGCACGGTGCCGTCGAGGTTACGCACGCGCACGCTCGCCTGGAGCGCATGGCGATCCTCCCGGGTGTGGTTCACCGCCACGATCTCGTGGGAGTCGTAGGCGTATTGGATGTGCACCGCCTCGTTGGCTTTCTTCGCCCCGAAGTACGCGCCGGCCGGATTCATGTAGTAATCGTACAGATGCCAGTGCAGCGACGGCCAGGCGCTGTTGAGCATCCAGTAGATCACGCCGGTGGCCGGGCGGGCGGCGTCCATGTGTGCGTTGAAGGCTTCGAATTGCGCACGCACGTTGTCGTAGTTGTCCAGCTGCGCCTTGGCGACGTAGTCGTCCAGGCCCTTGGGGGCACCGTAGCGGCGAGCCAGGGCGGTGTCGAACGGGGTGAGCACCGCGAACGTCGACCAGTCCGCCGACGCGTGGTACTGGCGCAGGTCGGGGGACTTCCACAGGGCGTCCTGTTCCTGCGGGGACAGCATGCGTTGCACGTCTTCGAGTCGGGGGATGACGGCGCCCGCGCTCACTTCGGAATCGAAGCCGAAGGCGCCGCCGAGTTTGTCGGCATACCAGTACGACGGTGGAATCCAGTCGTACGGGCCGGCCATCTTCATGCCGGAGGGGCCGGCGTCGGCCGTTGCTTCGTTGGCCGCCGCCGCGATGATCGGCAGCGACCAGTCTTCCGCGCGCAGCGCGTCGACGTAGAGTCGCGAAAGCGCCGGCGGCGGCGCGTGATCGCTGCCGATGAAGAAGCCGATCACCGACGGGTGATTGCCCAGGCGGCGGGCTTCGCTGGTCATGGAGGCCTGGGCCACGCGCATGTCGGCGTCGGTCCAGGGCTCGCCGCCGGTCTTCGCCGCGGCCTCCCACTTGTCGCAGCATTCCCAGCCGGCGAGCACGAGGATGCCGTAGCGGTCGGCGAGGTCGTAGAAGCGGTCGTTCTCGAGCTTGCCCTCGCTGCGGATCGTATTGAGCCCGAGGTTCGCGACGTAGTCGAACTCGGCCTGCATGCGCGCCGGATCGTCGCGCAGGAACATATCGGGCGCCCAGCC
>CAJYHU010000445.1 GCA_913774655.1 uncultured Luteibacter sp.
CTACACGACGCTCTTCCGATCTGCGTGAGCCAGGTGATCGGTTCGGATTCCACCCACCGCACCTTCGCCCGCATCGACTCGGGCGACTACCACGGCTTCTCGATGTACCTGTCGTTCGCCAACGCCGACACGGACAAGTGGAAGGGCTTCGGCGACCAGAAGAGCAACCAGGCCAACCTGAAGGCTGTCTACCAGTGGGGCGACGGCAACCGCGTGAGCCTGTTCGCCGACAGCAGCAAGCGCAAGGAATACGACTACATGGACCTGTCCCTCACCAGCCAGCGCGCGCTGGGCTGGAACTGGGACTACCTGCAGCCGGACTGGAACACGGCCGTGCAGATGGCGAACGCGCTGAACGGCAACGGCGCCTACCCGGCCGTGCTCAATGGCCTGCCGGCCGACTACGACAAGGGCGACGCCACGTATTACGCCGGCGGCGGCATCCGTCGCGACAGCCTCGCCGGCCTGTCGGGTTCGTTCAATCTCGCCGAAGGGGTCACGCTCGACGCCACCGGCTATTACCACGCCGACCGCGGTGAGGGTCAGTGGGCCACGCCGTACCAGGCCTCGTCGCCGACGGTGCCCATCGCGATGCGCACCACCGATTACGGCCTGGATCGCTATGGCCTGACCTCGTCGCTGAAGTTCAACGTGGGCAACAACGACATCGAACTGGGCGTGTGGGGCGAAGAAGCCAACACCAACCAGGAGCGCAACTACTTCCAGCTGGGTGGCCCGTACACCGCGCTGTACGTGGTCTACAACGACCAGACGCCGTTCCTGCGCGCGTTCCTGCAGCACTACGAGACCAAGACGCGCATGGCGTACGCCGAGGATACGCTGCACCTGCTCGACGACGCGCTCACCGTCAACTTCGGCGCCAAGTCGCTGCACGTGACCACCGACGCCACGTCGCTGGTGCCGACGACGGCGTTCGCCCAGGGCAGCATGCGTGCGAGCAAGGGTTTCCTGCCGCAGGTGGGCGTCGACTACAAGCTTGACGCCAACCAGGACGTCTACGCGTCGTACGCAAAGAACATCCGTGCCTACGGCATTACGCCGTTCAGCACCTCGCAGCAATCGTTCGACGCGGCCAAGAGCCGTCTGAAGCCGGAAGAATCGCAGACCTGGCAGTTGGGCTACCGCGCGCACGGCGAAACGTTCGAGGCATCGGCGGGCGTGTTCTACACCCGTTTCGCCAACCGCCTGCTCGTCACCACGCCGTGCCCGGCCGTGGTGACCTGCGCCTCGTCGCTCAACAACGTCGGCGACGTGGTCAGCCGTGGCGCCGACCTGGCGTTCCTGTGGAAGCCGGTGCAGGGACTGTCGTGGCTCAACTCGTTCTCCTACAACCACTCGACCTACCAGGACGACTACCAGAACTCGGGCACGGTACCGACCGCCGACAAGTACGTCGTGGGCGTGCCCAAGACCATGTTCTCCACCTCGGTCAGCTATGAGATGCAGGGCTGGCGCGCGAACATCGAAGGCAAGTACACCGGTCGGCGCTACATCACCTACACCAACGATTCGTCGGTGCCGTCGTACTGGGTGGTCAACGCGGGTGTGTCGTACGACTTCGGTGCGATGGCGGGCCTGGACGAACTCAGCCTGGGCCTGAACGCCACCAACCTGTTCGACAAGCGCTACTTCGGCAGCACCGGCACCAATGGCTACGTCGCTTACGATCCGAACGGCTACAACCAGACGCTCATGGCGGGTGCGCCGCGCCAGTACTTCGTGAGCCTCAACGCGAAGTTCTGATGCACCGTGCGTCGGCCGGTCGCGCGCTCGCGCGGTCCGGCCGATGCCACCATCCGGTCGTCGGCCTGCAACAATCCGACGATACCGTGGCGCGTCCGCCGGGGCCGTCCGACAGGGGGATGGCCTGGTCGCGGATACCCCACGAGAGTCCGTCCCATGTTCCCCAACGCTTCCGTCGCGATGCCCCGTCGCACGGTCTTCGCTGGCGTCGCCGGCATCCTCGTCGTGGCATCGCTGGCCGCCACGCTCCTCACCCACACACCGCACGCATCGATCGCCACGCCGGCGACCGGCACGCCGACCGACGCGGGCAACGCGTCCGCCCACTCGGGCGAGGTGGATATCCTGCTCGGTCTCGCGCGCGACGCCACCCGTGACGGTCGGCTCGTGGCGCCCCAGGGCAACAACGCCTATGAGTACTACCTGAGCGTGCTTCAGCTGGACCGTGCCAACGCGACGGCGCAGGATGCCCTGCGCGAGACGCTGCCGTTCGCCTCACAGGAGATCGAGCAGCAGATCAATCGCCGCGAGCTGGACGAGGCGCGCCGCGAAATCGCCTTGCTGCGCGACTTCGATCCCACCAATTACACGCTGATCATTCTCGGCGCCAAGCTCGATGCCCAGCAGCAGGTGGTGACGGCCGAAGACGAGGCCAGGGCCGAGGCCATGCGCCGCCGTGGGGGCTGATGGGACCACCGGCGCGGAAAAAGGGATAATGAGGCTCCCCCAAGGCAAGGAGCCTCCCCCATGTATCGATTCGGCGCCCTTTTCTTCGTCGCCGCCCTCGGCGGCGCCGCGCTCGTGGCCTGCCAGACCGCCCCGACCACCGCGCCGCGGCCGGTGGCGGGCTTCGTCACCGACCTGAAGGCATTCGACGCCTTCATCGCCACGCGACCCACCCCGGCGCAGTTCCACGCCGCCTATCCGGACGTCGTGCTCGTGCTCCCCGGCACGATGGCCACCCGCGAGATGCGCATGAACCACAGCCGCTATTTCGCGGACGTGGACGCCGACGGCCGCATCACGGGCGGCAAGTGGATGTAGCGCGCGACGCATGAACCGTGAAGAGGAAACGGTCCGACGTGAGGGTATCCTTGCGGTTCACTGTTCACCCTTCACGGTTCACGCCCCCATGCCTATTCGTCCGTTCAGGGGCATCTCGCCCCGCCTTGGTGCCCGCGTGTATGTCGATCCGGCCTGTACCGTCATCGGGGACGTCGAACTGGCCGATGACGTGTCGATCTGGCCGGGCGCCGTGGCGCGTGGCGATGTGCACCACATCCGCATCGGGGCGCGGAGCAACCTCCAGGACGGGGCCATCGTGCATGTCACGCACGACGGCCCGTATTCGCCCGGCGGCTTCCCGACGATCGTCGGGGAGGACGTCACCATCGGGCATGGCGCGGTGATCCACGCCTGCACCATCGAGGATGCCTGCCTGATCGGCATGCACGCCACCGTGCTTGATGGGGCGGTGGTGAAGAAACACGCGTTCGTCGCCGCCGGCGCCCTCGTGCCCCCGGGCAAGACCGTGGGCGAGCGCGAACTGTGGGTGGGCAACCCCGCCCGCATGGTACGGGTGCTCAGCGACCGGCAGGTCGAGCAGCTCTACTACTCCGCCGCCAACTACGTGCGCCTGAAAGACGACTATCTCCAGCCGTAGCCGCGCAACCCGCGCGCGAACGCGCCCGTCGTCCACGGCCCCGCTTGATTTGCCCGCCGGGCAACGCCACGCTGGGTACGCAAAGGAGATCCCATGGACACCAGCACCAACCCCCTGCTCGACCCCAGCGGCGACCTGCCGGCCTTCTCGGCCATTCGCCCCGAGCACGTCGAGCCGGCCGTGGACCGGCTCATCGCCGCGCAGCGCGCCGGCATCGACGCGATCACGGCTGAGGGCGCCGAGCGCGACTTCGTGCACGTGATCCTCGCCCAGGAGCGCCTCGACCAGACCCTCTCGCGGGCGTGGGCGCCGGTCAGCCACCTGCATTCGGTGGCCGATTCGGAGGCGCTGCGCAAGGCGCATGGGGCGGCGGAGGAAAAACTCACCGACCACGGCATCGAGATCGGCCAGAACCGGTCGCTCTACGCGGCCACCCAGGCGGTGGCCGATCGCGGCGATTTCGCCACGCTGCCGGCGGCGGCGCGCGCCGCGGTGGAACACGCGTTGCAGGATTTCCGCCTCTCGGGCGTGGCCCTTGAAGAACCCGCGCGCTCGCGTTTCCGCGAGATCGGCGTGGAGCTGTCCCGGCTCACCACCGAGTTTTCCAACGCGGTGCTCGACGCCACCGAGGCCTGGCACAAGCACATCACCGACGAGCGCGACCTTGCCGGCATCCCCGCGTCCGGCCGCGCGGTGCTGCGCGAATACGCGCGCGAAGCGCGGCTGGACGGCTATCTCGTCACGCTCAAGCAGCCCAGCGTGCAGGCCGTGCTGACCTATGCCGAAAACCGCGACCTGCGCTTCGACGTCTACTACGCCTACCAGACCCGCGCCTCCGACCAGGGGCCCAACAAGGGCAAGTTCGACAATTCCGGGCGCATCGAGCGGATCATGGCCCTGCGCCACGAAGCTGCGCAGCTGCTCGGTTTCGCCAACGCCGCCGAGGAGTCGCTGGCGACCAAGATGGCGACCTCGCCTGAGGTCGTTCTCGCGTTTCTGCGCGATCTGGCCGCCCGCGCGCGGCCGCGGGCGAAAGACGACCTTGCCGAACTGCGCCGGTTCGCCGCCGACGAGCTGGGCCTGGACACGCTGGAGCCCTGGGACGTCGGCTTCGCCGCCGAGCGCCTGCGCCAGCAGCGCTATGCGCTCGACGAGGAGCAGCTCAAGCCCTACTTTCCGGCCCAGCAGGTGGTCGATGGTCTGTTCGCGGTGGTCGAACGGCTCTACGGCGTGACCTTCCGGCCCCGCGGCGACGTGGATACCTGGCACAAGGACGTCCGCTATTACGACCTGGCCGATGCCGACGGCAGCGTCTTCGCGGGCGCCTACGTCGATCTCTACGCCCGTTCGGGCAAGCGCGGCGGTGCCTGGATGGACGTGTGCGAGCACCGGTTCCGCGATGGCGACCATGTGCAGTCGCCGGTGGCCTTCCTCACCTGCAACTTCCCGCCGCCCACCGATGGCGCGCCGGCCCTGCTCACCCACGACGACGTGCTGACCCTGTTCCACGAATTCGGCCATGGCCTGCACCACATGCTGACCGAGGTGGATATCCCCTCGGTGGGGGGCATCGAGGGCGTGGAGTGGGACGCGGTCGAGCTGCCCAGCCAGTTCATGGAGAACTTCGCCTGGGATCGCGACGTGCTTAGGCTGTTCGCGACGCACTACCAGACCGGCGAGACGCTGCCGGACGAACTCTACGAGAAGATGCTGAAGGCGCGGCATTTCCATGCGGGCCTGTTCCTCGTGCGCCAGCTGGAGTTCGCCCTGTTCGACTTCCGGCTGCACCTGGAATACGACCCTGCCGCGGGCGCCCGCCCGATGGACGTGCTCGAATCGGTGCGCCACGAGGTGTCGGTGCTGCATCCGCCGGCCTGGCAGCGTTTCCCCCATGCGTTCAGCCACATCTTCGCGGGCGGCTACGCAGCGGGGTATTACAGCTACCTGTGGGCCGAGGTGCTCTCCGCCGATGCGTTCGAGCCGTTCGAGGAAGCCGGCGTGCTCGATCGTGCCACCGGCGAGCGTTTCCGTCGCGAGGTGTTGGCGATGGGCGCCACGCGCCCCGCGCTGGCGTCGTTCATCGCCTTCCGGGGGCGCGAGCCCGAGCCGGCGGCCCTGCTGCGCAGCTACGGCCTGGCCTGATCGCGCCAGGCGCATGCCCCGGGTCGGGAATTGCCC
>CAJYHU010000446.1 GCA_913774655.1 uncultured Luteibacter sp.
GGCACGGCTAGCTACGTCGCGGCGGCCGTGTTCAACAAGAACCTGCTGAACTACATTTACAACGAGACCACGCTCGACTACGACTTCTCCAAGTACGTCAACGACAACCCGACGCTGGTGCCGACCAGCCCCTACGGTTCGTTCACCATGCCCAAGAACGGTACCGGCGGCCGGATGCAGGGACTGGAGTTGTCCGGCACGTTCGAAGGCAACCTGCTCACCCGCGCCCTCGATGGTTTCGGCGTGCAGGCGAACTTCTCGCTGACCAACAGCACCCTGCCGGTGAGCGCGGTGTCGACGATCCCCGGCAGCCCCTCCACCCTGCCCGGTCTGTCGCGCAAGGTGGCGAACCTGGCGTTCTACTACGAGAAATACGGCTGGTCGGTGCGCGTGGCCGAACGCTATCGCTCGTCGTTCACGGGCGAGGCCGTGGCCCTCTTCGACCAACTCGGCTACACCAAGGTGCTGGCGGACAAGCAGACCGATCTCCAGATCGGCTACGCGTTCGAGCAGGGCCCCATGAACGGGCTGTCGATCCTGCTCCAGGTCAACAACCTCACCAACTCGCCGGTCAAGACCGAGCAGATCTCGTCGCTGCCCAACAACGAAAAGATCGGCCGTCCGCTGGAGTACGACACCTTCGGACGCACCGTGATGTTCGGCGTGAACTACAAGCTCTGACACATGAAAACGGGCGGCCGATGCATCCGGCCGCCCGCACCCCCAAACTGCACCGTGACGCTTAGAAGCGGTACCCGACGCTGAACCCGTAGACCCACGGATCGACGTGCGCGGTGCCGACGCCCGCGCCGTTGACCTTCACCTTCGTGTCGATGTCGATGTAGCGTGCGTCGACGGTAAAGATCAGGCGGTCGCTCAACGCGACGTCGACGCCAGCGTGCCACGCGATGCCCCAACTGTCGCCGACGTCCACCGACGCGCCTTGCAGGGCGTTTTCGCCTTGGGCGCTGAAGAAGTGCGTGCGGTTGACACCCACGCCGAGGAAGGGCGACACCGTCCGCTCCGGCAGGAACCGGTAATTGACGCCCAGCACCGGCGGCAGTTGCTTCACCGAGACCGCGTTGCCGCCGTCCAGCCTCACCTGGTGGCGGAACGGCAACGCGGCGAGCACCTCCGCGCTCCAGTTCGGGGTAAAGCGGTATTCGATGCTCACCGTGGGCTGGCTGTCGCTGTCGATGCCCGCGCGCATGCCGGCCAGACGACCGGTGTTCGAGGTCGGGCTGACCTCATGCGCGCCCACGTGGAGGATCCACGGCAACGTGACCTCCTGGGCGGCGGACACGGCAGGGGCACTCGCCAGCACGGCAGCGGCGATGACGAAACGAAGGTTGAACATGATGGACTCCTTGCGAAAGACGTCGCCCGGCGCGGTATGGGCTGCGGTGCGAACGTGCGCTCAGGCTAGCGTCCGCCGACGGGGGCAGCGCGAATCATCAGGCGGTTGCGGCAATGTGACCGCGAGAGCCTGCCTTCGCGCCAAGGTGACACGCCGGTCAGTACGCTGCGACGATCGATTCACGGAGACTCCCGATGGCGAAACATCCCGTCGTGCTGATCGTCGGCGGTGGCGCCGCCGGCATCGAACTGGCAACCCGGCTGGGCAAGCGCGGCGACCTCGACGTCGTGCTCGTCGATCGCGATGCGAGCCATTTCTGGAAGCCGCGACTGCATGAACTGGCCGCGGGGCTGCTCGGTGACGGCGAAGAAGCCGTGCCGTTTCTCGCGCACGGCCATGCGCACGGCTATCGCTACGTGCCCGGTGCGCTGCGACGCGTGGATGTCGACCGGCGCGTGGTCCACCTGGACGAGGTACGGCTCGCCCAGGACGGTGAGATGATCCTTCCCGCCCGCGAACTGGCCTACGACGTGCTCGTGCTGGCGATCGGCAGTCGCGTCAACGACTTCGGCACGCCTGGGGTGCTCGAACACTGCGACATGCTCGACAGCCCGGCGCAGGCCGTGTCGCTGCGTCGGCGCATCCTCGCGCTGGCCCTGCGCACTGCCGGGGACCCGTCGCGGCGCATCCGCATCGGCATCGTCGGGGCGGGCGCCACCGGGGTCGAACTGGCCGCGGAACTGCATCACGCGTTCAACGACATGCATCGGTACGGCGGCCTGGATCCCGCTTCCAAGCTTGACATCACGCTCATGGACATGGCGCCCCGCGTGCTCCCCGCCGTGGATCCGCGCACCGCGGAGGTCGCACGCCGCGAACTGGAGCGCATGGGCGTGACGATTCGCGTCGGCGTTGGCGTCAAGGCCGTCGACGAAGGTGCGTTCGACCTCAAGGACGGCACGCGCGTGCCGTGCGATATCCAGGTCTGGGCCGCCGGCGTCGTCGGGCATGACCTCGTTGCCGGGCTCGGTCCTTTCCCACTGTCGAAAGATCGCCGGATCATCGTCGACGGTACGCTCGCCGCCCAAGGCGTGGCTCACGTCTACGCCATGGGCGATTGCGCGTACGTGCCCATGCCGGACGGTGGCGTGGTGCCGCCTACCGCGCAGGCGGCCCACCAGCAGGCCGCCTATCTCGCCGAGACGTTGCCCAACGTGCTGCGGGGACACCCCGCCAGGGCGTTCGCCTATCGCTCGCGCGGCACCCTGGTTTCGCTGGGTGCGCGCCACGCCACCGGCGAAGTGCCATCCGCGGGCAAGGGGCATGGCGTGATCAACATGCGGGGCGGTTTCGCGAAGCTCCTGTACGTATCGCTGCAGTACGGTCACCGGGTGACCTTGCATGGCTGGCCGCGGGCGACGGCGCTGTGGCTTGCCGATGCCTTGCGCAACACCACGCTGCCCCCGGTGAAACTGCACTAACCAGGCGCGAAACAGGCCGCCTCGACCCCGAGGCGGCCTGACGACGGCTACTTCGCGGCGTGCTCCAGCGCTTCGAAATCCTCGTCGGACAGGGCCAGCGATGCGGCCTTGACGTTCTCCGCCAGGTGCGCGGGATCGCCCGTGCCGGGGATGGGCAGCATCACCGGCGAGCGCTTGAGAAGCCATGCCAACGCCACTTCGCCGTTGGACGCATGGAGCTTGCCGGCGATCTTCGACAGCACCGAGCCCTCGGCCGCCAGCTTGCCCGCAGCCAGCGGAAACCACGGGATGAAGCCGATGCCGTGCTGCTCGGCATAGTCGAGCACCGCCTCGCTCTGCCGGTTGCCCAGGTTATAGAGGTTTTGCACGGTCGTGACGGGGAAATACGCCGACGCGGCCTCGATCTCCTCGACGTTCACCTCGGAGAGACCCACATGGCGGATGAGGCCCTCG
>CAJYHU010000447.1 GCA_913774655.1 uncultured Luteibacter sp.
GCAGCCGCGCGCACGCAGCAGCGCCAGCCAGGCGGCATCGAGCACGCCGCCCATTTCAAAGACCAGGTCGACCTCGTCGGTGGCGTCGCGCATCGACACGCGTCGCAGGCCCAGCGCCGGCGCATCGACCTGTTCGGGCATCGCCTCCTGGTCGCCGACGTCGATCAGCAGGACCTGTCGCACGAAAGGCAGCTGGCGCAGCGACTGGGCGAGGAACACGATGTTCTGGCCCAGGCCGTTCTCCCAGATGTTCTGGCCGGCGTGGGTCAGGACGGAGATGCCGATGCGCATGGGCTCGGGTGTACCCAAAAGGCCGGCCCCCGCACCCGGGGGCCGGCCCGCAGCCGGGAGGCCGCGCGTGGACTTATCGCCACTTCCAGCCGATGCCTGCGTTGACGCCCCACTCCTTGCCGGTGGTGGAGATGCCGGCGCCCCAGGACATGCGGCCATCCTCCGACAGCGCCTTGAAGGTCAGCCCCACGGCCGAATAGCCCTTGTAGTTGCCCAGCCCGACGCCGACGGCCTTCTCGCCGGGCGACAGGGCCGGCAGGTAGGTGCCGGACATCGCGAAGGCCATGGCGGTGCCCGAGTACGCGATGCGCGCCACGTCGCGCACCTGGTTGGACAGGCCCGTGACCTGGTTCTGCACACCCGACAGCTGCGAGACGTTGACCGCATCGGTGGGTGCCACGCCGGCCGCCACGTTGGTGATGCGCCGTTCGTTGCCCGGCGCGCCGACGGAGACCGTGTTCGGCTGATTGGCCACCGAGTTGGCACCCAGCGCCACGGAGTTGGCCGCGGCCGCGCTCGAATAGGCGCCCAGGGCCACCGAGTTGGCACCCGTGACCGCCGCGCCGGCGCCGAAGGCCGCGCCGTTGTCGGCGGTGGGAGCCACATACGCGTTGGCACCCACGGCGGTGGACGGGTCGGCCAGCGCCTGGGCCTGGTAGCCGATCGCGACCGAACCGGCCTGCGCCGCCACCGCCCGGAAGCCCACGGCCGTGGTGTTGGTGTCGCGCGCCTGCGATTGCGAGCCATAGGAAGTCGCTCCGGAGGCGCCTGCCTGCGCGCACAAGCCGGTGGCGGTGGAGTCGTAGCCGCTGGCCGTCACGCAGCTGGCCGGGTCGACCGCGGTGACGGTGGTGCTGTTGAAGCCGGCGCCCTGGGTGTACATGGCACCCCCGCCCGCCGCGCCGCCACTCACACCCAGCGTCAGCGCCGCACCGTTGCCACCCACCTGCGCCGCGGTCGCGGCCAGCGGGCCCAGGGCCGTCGACAGTGCACTCACGCTGCTTTGCGTCGTGCTCAGCCCGGTCGACAGGCTTGCCATGCCGGTCGACGTGGAGGTCGACAGCGAAGTCACTGCGCTGGCCGTCGTGCTCAGGCCGGTCGACAGGCTCGACATGCCGGTGGACGTCGACGTCGACAGCGAGGCGACCGCGCTGGTGTTGGTGCTCAGCCCGGTCGACAGGCTGGCCATCCCGGTGGACGTGGAGGTGGACAGGTTCGACGCCGCCCGCCGCTAAAGACTCGCCCGCCCCGCCGAAAGTCCCCAAGGATTCGCCATCCGATTCGCTCCTACCGGCAGCGGTGTCGACTTCGGCAGTGCTAACGGATCTCTTTCCCCGCGCCTTGGCGATCTCGCAGACCGCAACCCACGCGCCCAACGCTTCGTTCCAAAGCGAGCGATATGCCTTGTTCATTTTTCCAATCCCTGTGTGACAGCCATGTTTTTTCTATCGATCGATGGACCCGCGCGCACGCGCAGCCATTCGCGAGCGAAAAGCTCGCGGGCGCTAAGCCAAAGTTTGGGTGTCGCCGCCTGCCAGAGCGCGGCAAGCGAGGTCTCTACCGTGAGGCCACTGGCGAGCCTCGCGCGGACAAGAAGCGCGCGACTGATGTCGGACGGCCGCACAGGCGCGGACGCAAGCACGTCGCGGACGCGCTTTCGCGCAAAGCCTTGGGTTGGATGGCCAGCGGACGGGCCGCCTCGGCCTGGCACTCGGTCTTCTCATGGACCCACACTCCCATATCGCCAATGCCCGAGCGGTCACCGATCCGACCGCTCTGTCGATCACGCGTCGCTTGCGTGACGGGGCGCTGTCCTTCTGTACCCCGCGGCGCGCCTTGGTTATTCCTCCTCAGGAATAACTTGTTGCACCACGGACCTCCTTCGTATCTGCCTGATGACGATCGCGGCAGACGGCACAGTCTATGTCAACAAATTCAATAACTCCGTATCAAATGTGAACGTTTTTAAGAGTCTGGTGCCTAATTAACATTTGTTCTGGGCGTTTTGTGACGTGGTTGGCACAAACCATGCGCCGTGGACCTTGTCGAAACCGCCGGCGCGCCGAGACCCGTTGCGGTGTGACACCATCGTGCCGCAGCAACTAAGGGAGCCACGTCAACCATGCCCTCGACACCGGCGCTTCGCATCGGCATCACCATCGGCCTGCAGCACGAGGCGGAGACGCTGTGGAACAACGGCATCAAGCAGAACGCGGTGTACCTGGCCGAGGCGCTGAAGCACTGCCCCAATGTCGCGTCGGTGGTTCTGGTCAACACCACCGCCACGCAGATCACGCGGTCGCTGCCGTGGGACCAGGAACGGTGGCCGACACGCAGCTTCGAGCAGGCCAAGGACAGCGTGGACGTGCTGATCGAGCTGGGCGGCCAGATCGATGCCGGTCAGACCGACTACCTCAAGCAACGTGGCGGTCGGCTGGTGTCATATTGCTGCGGTTCCGAATACTTCACCGCGATGGAGTCGGTGCTCTTCTCCCGGCCGCTGTGGGGCCAGAACCTGTTCGTCAACCAGCGCTACGACGACATCTGGATGGTGCCGCAGGTGGACCACGGCAATCGCCCCTACTTCGAGGTGCTGCGACGCCAGCAGGCCCGCGCCGTGCCCTTCGTGTGGAGCCCGGTGTTCCTCGAGCAGCGCAGCGCAGCCTTGCCGAACGCTGGCGTGTACCAGCCTCGCCAAGACGGCAGCGGCTGGCGACTGTCGGTGATGGAGCCCAACATCAACGTGGTCAAGTTCTGCCTATACCCGATCCTGATCGCGGAACAGGCATACCGCTCGGCGCCCGCAGCGCTCGAATTGCTGCAGGTGACCAACGCACACCGCATCGCGACGGAGAGCGCGGAGTTCATCACCCTCATGAATCAGCTGGACGTCGTGCGCGACCGCAAGGCGGTGTTCCTGGGCCGGCACGACACGCCGGCCTTTCTGGCCGAAAGCACCGACGCGGTGATCTCGCACCAATGGGAAAACCCGCTCAATTACTTCTACCTCGAAGTGTGCTGGCAGGGCTTCGCGCTGATCCACAACGCGCATCTGGTACCGGATCTCGGCTACTACTACGCCGGCAACGACGTGCAGGCCGGTGCCGCCCGCCTGCGCGAGGCGATGGCAGGCCATGACGTCGCCGCCGCTGATTACCGCACCGCCCAACGCGCCCGCATCGCGCGGTTCCTGCCCGACCACCCTGCCCTCGTGACGCACTACAGCGCGCTGCTGGACGAACTGGTGCGCCGTCCGGCGCGCTGAGGCATTCGGCTGCGCAGG
>CAJYHU010000448.1 GCA_913774655.1 uncultured Luteibacter sp.
CCGACCAACGTGCCGATCGCGATCAACAACCGCGCCATCCGCGACGTGTTCACGCAGACCCTCTCGCAGCTGGATCCCTCGGGGGACGCGGTCGCATCGCATCACATGGTGATCGTGGGGCACAGCATGGGCGGCATCCTCGCCCGCCTGATGGTCACGGCGTCGGGCGATACGGTATGGGACGACGCCACGCAGGGCAGCGAGCGGCGACGAGCCTTCTTCGACCGCCATGCCGGCGAAATCAGCCCGTACCTGCGTTTCGAGGCGTTGCCCCAGATCGACGAGGCCATTTTCATCGCGGCGCCGCACCGGGGTAGCGACATCGCGATGAATCGCATGGTCCGCCTCGTGTCCAACCTCATCCGCCTGCCGGGCGCCATGGTGACGCGCTTCGGTGGCATGCTGGCGGACCTGGGTCACGACGATGACGTGGCGCTGTCGGACAGGGGCCCCCTCCTTCCCAATAGCATCGACAACCTGCGTGCCACCGATCCCTTTATCCGCTCGGCCGCGAACCTGCCGATCGCGCCACGCGTGCGCTTTCACTCGATCATCGCCCGGCGAAGCGCCGACGGTCCGCTCGATCGCTCCGACGACGGCCTCGTGCCCTACTGGAGTTCGCATCTGTCGGGGGCGGCGAGTGAAAAGATCATCGTATCCGGCCACAGCGTGCAGGAGACGCCGGCCGCCGTGCTTGAGGTGCGCCGCATCCTCAACGAGAACATCGACCGGATCGGGGACGTACCATGACGCTGGCCGACGTCGCGTCGCTCAGGCGACGCGTATCGCCTCATGCACCACGACGCGGTTGCGGCCGAGGGCTTTCGCTTCGTAAAGCGCGACGTCCGCGTCGCGCAGCAGGCGATCGAGGGTGGGCCAGTCGCGCCCCTGGGTGGAGGCGATCCCGACGCTCAGGGTCACCGGATGGGTGGGCTGGCCGTCGAAATCCTGCGGCAGGGCGCCGATGGTGGCACGCACCACGTCCATGAAGCGCCGTGCCTCGATCGCGCTGACGTACGGAAGGAGCATGAGGAATTCCTCCCCACCGTATCGGCCAACGACGCAGGCGGGCATCCCATCGCCTTCACGCGCGAGCGCCCTGGCGACCTGCTCAAGGCAGCGGTCGCCGGCCAGGTGCCCGTAGCGGTCGTTGTAGAGCTTGAAATGATCGATGTCGATAAGAGCGATGCACAGGCCACGGGCGTGGCGCGCCGGCTCGTATTCCCGTGACAGCCAGCGGAACAGGCCGCGCCGGTTGAGCAGGCCGGTCAGCGGATCGTGCAGCGCGGCGTGCTGGAGCCCGCGACGCAGCGAGCGCAGCTGTCCTTCGATCGTCAGCTGGTACCACGCGATGAGCGTGCCGCGCATCGTGAAGACCAGGAGCACGGTCGCCATCGCGTAAAGGGCGAGCACCGGTTGCACCTGCGTGAAGGCGAACGCCGCCAGGCTCGCCGCGATGCTGAGCGCGAGGGGGCGCAGGCTCACCGAAAGGCGTCGCTGCGCCGCGCTCGGCCTGAAACCGCGCATCCAGACCGTACGCCGTCGTGCCAGCATGATGCCGAGCATGGCTGTCGGTGCCGAGAGCAACACCTCGGGCAGGTAGGACTCCGACGCGAGCACGAAGCGGTTATGCACGGACGCGGCGGCAGCGTCGATGATCATGAATGCGGTCAGCACCGCGTAGAAGCGGCGCTCGTCGGCGCGTCGCGTGCCGAGCAGCCGGATGCCCACGAAGATCACCACGAACAGGTCGAGCACGTCGAAGAAGAGCATCAGCCGCTCAGGCGGTGTCGCGTCCGAGGCCAGCATCTGTCGCGTCGACAGGTAGAAGAGCCCGGCCGCGAGGGTACCTACGGCGACATCCGCGACGGAGGCCCACCGTAACAAGGGCGTCGCCGGATCGTAGGCCGCGGCCGACACGAAGAAGAGGCTCGACAGGCAAAACCAGAATGTCGGATCTGCCATCACCAGGGTGCCTTCGTGGTGCACCAGGCTGTCGGCGAACAGCAGGATAAAGGCGGTGCCCTTGGCGAGCAGCCCGCCCAGCAGCAAAAGCCAGAGCGGCCGGTTGTGGGTCACGGCCAACATCGCGCGGCGGGCGCAGAGCAGGGCCGTGACGCCGAGCACCGCCAGAACGAACGCGTAGCTCCAGGTCATCCGGCGCGGGAATGGCAAAAGCATGGTCCCGGCGTGGGCCGCAACCAGCACGGAGTAGAACGCGGGGGTCCAGCGCTGGATACGCATGAGGCCTCACGATGCCTCTTGAAAGGACGGAACCATCATAGTCGGCGACGCGGCCCGGTTCTTGAATAGCCATGGATAACGCATCGTGCCCCGGGGCGAGCTTGCGTTTTCGGCCACCGGGTGCCTATATGACCGGAAATCCAAGGGCAATTCCAATGAAGGGTACGTCGTGCATGGGGTGTGGTAACGCGGCGGAGGTGGCCCAACGGATCACGATGGCCTTCCAGCCCATCGTCGACGTGACGTCGCAAACCGTGTTCGCCCACGAAGCACTGGTGCGGGGCGTGCATGGCGAGACGGCGGGCGAGGTGCTCGCCACGGTCGCCCACGACAACCGCTATGCCTTCGACCAGGCGTGTCGCATCGTGGCCATTCGCACGGCGGCGCAGATCATGCCGCCCTCGTTGCTGTCGATCAATTTCCTGCCCAACGCCGTGTACAACCCCGAGCATTGCCTGCAGGCGACGTTCGCCGCCGCGAAAGCGGCCGACTGGCCGCTGGACCGGGTGATCTTCGAGGTGACCGAACACGAGGAAATCGTCGATCACGATCACCTGGTCGCCATCCTGTCGGCCTATAAGGCCCATGGGTTTTTCACCGCCATCGATGACTTCGGCGCCGGCTTTGCGGGCATGAACCTGCTGGCGGATTTCCAGCCCGACCTGCTCAAGCTGGATATCGGCCTGGTTCGCGACGTGGACACGAGTCGGCCGCGGCAGGTGATCGTGCGGCACCTGGTCGAGCTGTGCAATGACCTGGGCATCCGGGTGATCGCCGAAGGCATCGAACGCGAGGACGAATACCGGGCGCTCCTCGACCTGGGCATCGTCCTGCAGCAGGGGTTCCTGTTCGCCCGGCCGGCGACAGCGTCTCTTCCGCCGATACGCTGGCCTGCGTGAGCGGCCCGAACGAAGGCTGAAT
>CAJYHU010000449.1 GCA_913774655.1 uncultured Luteibacter sp.
CAAGAAGGTTGCCGTCGTCTACTGGACGATCGCCGCGCCGAACCGCGAAGAGCTCGACCGCGCGATCGACCGCTACCGTCACCCGGACAGCTTCAACCACGAGCTCATCCACGCCTGGACCCGCAGCCAGGTGCAGATGCGCCACGTGGGCATCACCTCGCAGGAAGCCGCAAGCTTCCAGGTGCTCGGCCGCTACCTCGTCTATCCCGACATGCAGCTGCGCCGTGACGCCGCAACCGTGAAGACCGGCCTTGCCTCGCAGGCCTCGCTCTGGCCGCTGGCGATTTCGGGCGACTTCCCGATCTTCTGCCTGCGCATCGACGACGACACCGATCTCGGCATCGCCCGTGAGGCCCTGCGCGCCCAGGAATATCTGCGCTCGCGCGGCGTCACCGTCGATCTCGTCATCGTCAACGAGCGCGCCTCCTCCTACGCGCAGGACATGCACCACGCGCTGGAAGCCATGTGCGAAAACCTGCGCCTGCGCAGCCAGTCGGATGGCGCCCGCCAGCATGTCTTCACCGTGCGCAAGGATCTGATGGCGCCGGAAACCTGGGCGGCCCTGCTCGCCACGGCCCGTGCCGTCTTCCACGCCCGCAACGGCAAGCTCTCCGACCAGATCGCCCGCACCGTCTCGCTCTACACGCCGAAGTCCAAGGAAGAAGGCCCGGCCCTGCCGCTCGCCGCCCTCCCCGTCGCCAGGACCTATCCCGGCGCGGCACCGGCCATCGAGGGCAGCGATCTCGCATACTGGAACGGCTATGGCGGCTTCGACCTGCCGACCGGCGAATATATCATCCGCCTGCCGGGTGGTGGCGCGACGCCGCAGCCGTGGCTGAACGTGATTGCCAACGAAAACTTCGGCTTCCACGTCTCGGCCGAAGGCTCGGCCTATAGCTGGAGCCGCAATTCGCGCGATTACCAGCTCACCCCCTGGACCAACGATCCCGTCATCAACCGTCCGGGCGAGGCCGTCTTCATCCGCGACCTCGACAATGGCGAGGTGCTGACGCCCTATGCCGCCCTGTCTAGGGACACCACGCACCGCTTCGAAACCCGCCACGGTCTCGGCTATTCGGCCTTCACCACGGGCGGCGACGATCTCGCCATCGCGGCAGTGCAGACCGTGCACACGGATGAAGCCGTCAAGCTCACCAAGGTGACGCTCGAAAACCGCTCCGGCAACACGCGCCGCCTGCGGCTCTACGGTTATGCGGAATGGGTGCTGGGCAACAACCGCGCCCGCACCGCCCCCTTCGTGCTGACGCAGCGCGATGCCGAGGCGGCCGCGATCTTCGCGACCAACCCCTACAGCGTCGGCTACGGCAACCGTGTCGCCTTCTTCGCCACCAATGTGAAGACCGCGACGCTCACCGCCAGCCGCCGCGAATTCCTGGGCGTTGCCGGCAGCATCCAGCGACCGACCGCCGTCTTCGACGGGGTGGCGCTCTCCGGCGTCACGGGTACGGATGGCGATCCCTGTGCAGCGCTGGCCATCGATATCACGCTGGCCGCCGGCGAAAGCCGCTCCATCGTCCTGCTGCTCGGCGATGCCGACGGTCAGGAAGCGGCCTCCGCGCTGTTGCATCAGGCCTTGGCGCTTGATTTCGATGCCGCGCTGGCAGCGTCGCAGGCCAAGTGGCAGGCCATGACCTCAGACGTGAACGTCTCGACCGGCGACCCTGCCTTCGATCTTCTCGTCAACACCTGGCTGCCCTATCAGAGCCTCGCCTGCCGCGTCACGGCACGGTCGGCCTTCTACCAGGCCAGCGGCGCCTTCGGCTTCCGTGACCAGTTGCAGGATACGCTCGCCTTCCTCACCACGCGGCCGGATCTCGCCCGCAAGCAGATCCTCAACGCCGCTGCTCGTCAGTTTGTCGAAGGCGACGTGCTGCACTGGTGGCTGCCGGGCACCGGCGAAGGCGTGCGCACGATGATCTCCGACGACGTGGTCTGGCTGGCCCACGCCGCCGACCACTATTGCACCGTCACGGGCCGAAGCGATCTTCTGGACGAACCGGTTGCCTTCATCGAGGGTCCTGTCCTTGCCGAGGGTCAGCACGACAACTTCTTCCGTCCGACGATGTCGGCCAACACCGCACCGCTCTACGAGCATTGCGCGCTGGCACTCGACCTCGCCATTGCCCGCACCGGAACCAACGGCCTGCCGTTGATCCTGGGCGGCGACTGGAACGACGGCATGAACCGCGTCGGTATTGAGGGACGCGGCACCAGCGTCTGGCTCGGCTGGTTCCTGGCGGCGACGCTGACGGCGTTCCTGACCCATGCCCGCAACCGCGGCGATCAGGCCCGCGTCACGCGCTGGGAATCGCATCTCCAGAGCCTGAAGTCGGCGCTGGAAACCGCCGGCTGGGATGGCAACTGGTATCGTCGCGGCTATTTCGACGACGGCACGCCGCTCGGCAGCGCCTTCGAGCCGCAGTGCCAGATCGACTCGATCGCCCAATCCTGGAGCGTGCTGTCGGGCATTGCCGACACCGACCGGGCTTCCAAGGCCATGGATTCGGTGATGTCGGAACTGGTCGATCACGACAACAAGCTGATCCGCCTCTTCACCCCGCCATTTGCGGGCGGCCCGCAGGATCCCGGCTACATCGCCGGCTATCCGCCGGGCGTGCGCGAAAATGGCGGACAGTATACCCATGCCGCCACCTG
>CAJYHU010000450.1 GCA_913774655.1 uncultured Luteibacter sp.
CAACTCCCCGGCGACCCGCCTACGCTGCTCGTCAGTCCGATGTCCAGTCACACCGTGCGCAACTGGCGGGTGGAGCGCTACGCCGCCTTGATCGACCATGCCATGGCGCGAGGCATGCGCGTTGCCCTGGTCGGCGGACCGTCGCAGGCCGAACGGTCGCTGGCCGACGCCATCCTGGGCCAGGTGGCGCGGCCGCCGCTCGACCTCACGGGCAAAGACACCCTGAAGCGGTTCATGGCCCTGCTGGCGCGCGCCGCGATGATCCTCACGCCCGATTCCGGTCCGATGCACATGGCCAACGCCGCGGGCGTGAAGGTGCTTGGCCTGCATGCGGCAAGCAATCCGGACCGGTCGGGGCCGTATTCGGATCGCCGCTGGTGCGTGGACCGGTACGACGCAGCGTCACGCAAGTTTCTGGGCAAGCCCGCATCGGCGATCCCATGGGGCACGAAGATCGAGAAGCCGGGCGTCATGGATCTGATCGAGGTCAGTGACATGGTCGACCGCTTCGAGGCGTGCGCGTCGTTCCTGGGGCTCAGGCTGCCTGCCTGACACCGTAGAGGCAGCGCCGGATCGCCCGCAGGCTCCGACGGGCGACGGTGGGAGCGGACCGTGTCCGCGAACCCTCGGGGCGACCATGGCGGACGACGCCATGCACGTCATCACGGCCCGGACCACCCCTACGATCGACGGTGACGCAGCCTCAGGCCTGCGGCGCGCGGTAGTCCTGGTACGACTTCTCTTCCACGAGCGTCGAGCCCAGCTTCACGTTGATCTCGCGCTTGATCTTTGCGCGCTCGTCGTTCTCGATGTAGACCGACCGGGCGAGCTGGATGAATTCGTCGTCGAAGGCCTGGGCCTTCTCCTTCAGGCGGATGTCGTCCTCGATCTTCCACAGGCGCTGGTTCACCGCGAGCAGGCGCGCCGTCTCGTCGGTGATGTCGGTCTGCGAGGCCGAGTCGTTCTTCCAGGTGGCATCGAGCAGCTCAAGCTCGTTGCGGACGTTAGCCAGCTTCGCGTCGTCCTTGATCTCCTGCAGCTTGATCTGGAGGATGGTGATCTTGTCGATCAGCTCACCGTAGGACACGGGGGTCTGGATCAGGCTCATGGCGGTCTCCTGCGTTCGGACGCGGGAGGTTAGCAGCTTACGCACGCATCGGGCATCGGGGCGCCGCAGCGGACGGCGGCTAAAGATCCCCCGCCGCCCGCCGATGGACGTCATGACCGCCGCTATTCCGCCACCATGCCCGAACAGCAAGCCCGCCATATCAACCTGCGCACCGTCCTCGCCCGGCTCGACGCCGAAGGCATCGCCGGCTACGCGGAACAGGCGGCATTCATCGGTGAGGTCACCGAACTCAGCCTGTCCATCATGGACGGAGGTGGCGACATCGACGGGCTGTTCGCGCGTCATGTCGAATGGGCTGTGCAGCGGCGAAACGGCTGGATGGACGAGTTGCACTCCGACCCACTCGAGATCTGAGTACTGCGCGTGGCGAACTGCCGTCGTTTCGCGACGACACACGCGGGGCCGACAGCACATTCGTGCCAATGCGATACTTTTCTCCTTGTTTCGCAATAACTTGCGAGAAACCACCCCACCCATTTCCGGCATAAATGGCCATGCCGGTCTCCGATTGGGATGGCTATCACAGTTACCCGTCTGGTGATGCGTGTCGATCCGACTACGATGAAAACGGGCCGTGCGAAGGCACGCCCTTCGCCGCGCGCCGACCGTTCTCCCCCTGCCGCGCGGCTATCCCACCACTCACCGTCTCAGAGGACTCACCGCTCATGAAGATGCTTTTTTCCCTGAAAAACGTGCTTACCGCGAAGAAGAGCCTGAAGTCGTACGCCTGGTATCTCTGGTACTGATGTTCCTCGCCGTGCCAGGACCTATCCTGGCACGGCATGCGCCCGCACGGAGGCCCCGATGACGCATCGCGCTGTCGCAACGAAACGCACCGTCTTCGCCCCACGGCTCCAGGCCCTGCTGGACGAGCATCGCGGCGAGGACCTTTTCCGGCTGGACCACGACACGATCGGCGTCGCGTGCCCGGAGTTGATCGACCGCCTTCTTTCCGCCCGCTACGCCACCGAATTCGAACGCCCCACGTTCAAACCGCTGCATGGCCGGTCGATCCAACGCGCCGACGCGACGAGATGGATGCAGGCCATCGGCCGTGACGTGCGCGCGGCATTGAAAGCCCCGTTGCCGATGCCGGCCAACCTCGCGGGCGAGTGGCCGCAAACCGGTCACGATTACCTTCGCGACCTGCTGCTGGGCCACGACCCGGAGCGCCTGCGCGTGCTCATGAGCCGCGTGCTCGAACTCACGCCCAAGCTGACCTGGTCGGTGATTGCCGTGGGCGCAATCTGGCCCTTCCGCCTCGACGAGAAAGCGTCCGTCGTCGCCGGGATGCCCGCGGCCGCTGACGGCTACCATGATCGTCGCTACGCGATGGGACTCTATCGCCGCACCGTCGCCCCGGTGTGCTTCACCATCTCCACGCTCGTCGCCAACGCGTTGTGGCTGGGCTCGCCCTTCGAGGACGACACGCCGAACGATCACATCCTCTACGAAGCGATGCGCCTGCTTCCCCCATCGTGGAACATCCTGCGCAACGCGTCACCGGAGTTTCCGTCGGTCGACCCGCGGATCCGCGCGACCGACGACATCCTGATTCTTCCGCTGCTCAGCCACCGCGATCCGGCCCATTGGGACGATCCGGACATCTTCCGCCCCGAACGCTGGAATACCCTCGACCCTGATCGCTATGCGCCCTATCTCCCCTTCGGTCACCGCGCGGAGCGCTGCTGGGGGCGGCACATGGTGATGCCCCTCGCATCGATGCTGCTCGATCTGCTGCGGCGCGAAAGGCTCGCTGTCGACAAGGCGCAGACCGAAGCCACGGTGCCGCTCGCGGGACTGCTCGGGGTATCGGAGGTGCGTGTCACGCGCAGGGCTGCGTGACACGCTTGGCCGTCATGCGGCGGTCGTCAGTTCGCCCAGGATGTCCTTCTTGCGGGCTTCCATGCGCGCACCGAGCTCGGCGAGGCGAGGCTTGTCCAGGAGCTTCTTCGCCTCCTCGAACATCTCGCCCTCTTCCTCTTCGATATGGTGTTCGATGAGTTCCTTCAGCACCTTCGCCCGACCGGAAAACTGCTCGGTGGCGGGGTCGGTGTCCATCAGGTCGGGCAGCACGAGATCCTCGGCGGCGCGATGCTCTTCGAGCGCCTCGAAATACATCGTCGCTTCGTCCTTCTTGCCTGCCGCCTTGAACGCCGGATAGAAGATTTCCTCCTCGATGGTGGTATGCGCCTTGAGGTTGACGTGAATCTTCTGCAGAAGCTCCCTGCGCTTCTTCACGGCGCGGGTGGTCGATGTGGCCAGTTCTTCGAGAAGGCTCTTGACCCGTTCATGATCCTGCTTGAGCAGCGCGATGGCATCCATGGGGTCTCCTGGCGGTGGCTGGGAGTGCACAGACTCGGAACCGACCCGTGAGGAAGGTGTCGCACCGTGCGAGAAAGCGCGTTGACGTCGATGAATCACCGACGTCATGGATTCAGCGGCGCATCACCAAGGCACCGTCCGTCCGTCGCGGTCGAGGTAGCGCAAGCCGGGGTTACCCCGCTGGGCGAGCAGGACGTCGATGATCAGCGGCACGGATTCTTCGAGGGTGAACGGCGCATCGGGACCGCCCAGGTCGGTGCGGATCCAGCCGGGCGCCATCGACAGCATCGCCCGTGCGCCATCCGCATGGCGCGCCGCGTAGCTGCGCATGTATTGGTTCAGGGCGGCCTTGGAGCCGCGATAGACCTCGCGCCCACCCCGCTCGTTGTTGGCGATGCTGCCCTGCCCGGACGACATCACGCCGATCACGCCATCGCCCGACACGAGGGTGTCCAGCCCTTCGATTACCCGCATGGGGCTGAGCGCATTGGTCACCATCACCCGCACGAACTCGTCGGTGTCCACCTCCCCGATCGTCTGCCCCGGATCGCTGTTCGTGGTGCCCGCGTTGACAAAGAGCACGTCGAAGACGCGGCCTGACAGGCGTCCACGCAGGGCAGCGATCTGGGACGGCTCGTTCATGTCCAGCGTTTCGACGGTCACCCGGCGCGGATGACGCGCCGCAAGGTCATGCAGCGACGTATGCGAGGTGCCGCGCACCGTTCCGGTCACGGCCCAGCCGCGCTCGACCAGTTCCGCCGCCATCGCGTGGCCGAGGCCACGGGATGCGCCGATGAGGAGAATGTGGCCCGCAGGGGCCTGCGACTCGGGAGAATGCATGAGGTGACCTCGATGAAGACAAAGCGATGCGCGCGCGGGGGATCCGGCGCCGTGGTGCTAGGGTGCGTCGCGATCCCGCTGGCGACGATACGCCGGCCACTCGCCGACGCGAAGATCCTCCGGCAACGAGCGCACGTGCTTGGCGGCGCCCAGTCGCTGTGCGTGATAGATGCCTGCGTGACCCGAGAAGAGATAGCTCGCCACACACGCCATGGCGGCGAACGGTGCGACGGCCGGCCCGAACAACTCGATCGCCATGATCGTCGTGGCGAGCGGCGTGTTGGCGGCACCGGCGAACACGGCGACGAAGCCCAGGCCCGCCAGCATCGCGAACGGCAGATGGAGCCAGGGGGCCAGGCTGTTGCCCAGGGTCGCGCCGATGAAGAACAGCGGCGTGACCTCGCCCCCTTTGAAACCCGAGCCCAACGACACGACGGTGTAGGCGAACTTGCCCACGCTGTCCCACCACGGCAGCGGATGCTCGAATGCGGCGACGATGGTGGGAATGCCGAGCCCGACATAGGCCTGCGTATGCAGCAGATAGACCGATCCGGCGACCATGAGGCCACCCACGAACGGCCGCAAGGGCGGGTAGCCGACCCACCGCTTCATCAGCGCGCCAAAGCGATGGGTCGCCCGGGCGAAGAGGAGGCCGGCCAGGCCAAAGACGACGCCGGCCAGGAGCACGGCGAGCACGCTCGCCGCGGTCACGGGCGGCACCGTACCCACGGCATAGACGGTGTGATGCACGCCCCACGCCAGGCAGACCCGGTCGGCTACGATCGCGGCCATGACGCACGGAAACAGCGCGTCGTATCGGAGCCGGCCAATGGCCAGCACCTCCAGGCCGAACACGGCCCCCGCCAGTGGCGTGCCGAACACGGCCGCGAAGCCCGCGCTCATGCCGGTCATCAGGAGCACGCGCCGATCCTCCGGCCGCAACCGGCAGGCCTTCGCCACCTGATCGGCGAGCGCCCCGCCCATCTGCACGGCCGTACCCTCCCGCCCCACCGAGGCGCCGAAGAGGTGGGACACGACCGTGCCGAGGAACACCAGCGGCACCATGCGACGCGGGATCACTTTCCGCGGATCGTGGATCTCGTCGATGATCAGGTTGTTGCCGGCCTCCACGGGCCGGCCCACCCGGTGGTAGACCCAACCCACGGCGAAGCCCGCGATGGGCAGAACGGCGATCAGCCAGGGGGTGGACTCCCGCGTCTGCGTGGCCCATGCCAGGGCAAGGAGAAAGGCGGCGGAAGCGGAGCCGGCCAGCACGGCCGCCGCACAGGCGAGAAGCAGCCAACGGCCGAGATAGTGGAGAAGTTCCCATTGTTCGAGGGAGCGAAGCGCGCGCATGGTGGATCCCGATGGGTGGACGTCACCTGATCCCGGGCGCGGCACGCAGGCCTACACGCCTGGGGAACCAGGACATGTAGGCATCATCAGCCCCGAGGGGCGGTTCGCGGAGGCATGCCATCTCCGTGCGCAGCAGCCTAAAAGGCGCGCGGCGATGCGTCAACGTCCGTCCGTGGCGATGACGCTGTCGATCCACGGGATGTAACGCGATACGCGCACCGCATAGACGATGGCGCCGTAAAGCCCGCTGACAAAC
>CAJYHU010000451.1 GCA_913774655.1 uncultured Luteibacter sp.
CTCGGGCGACGGAAGGGCCTGGCAGCGTACGCGTGCGCATGGCGCCAGACCGTCCCGCGGAGCCCGTTACCCTTCGTAGGTTTTCCCTATTACTACGTGTCGCAATGCATCACACCGCGCCGCCGGAGCGCGCCCGGCGCGGTGCTACCATGACGGCCGGCACGCGGCTCGCGCCGCCCTTCTTTTCCCTACGTCGCACAGGATCCCATGGCCATCTCCGAGGAACTGAGGCAAGCCGCCCTCGAATACCATCGCCTCCCCCGCCCGGGCAAAATCAAGGTCACCCCGACGACGTCGCTGCTCACCCAGCGCGACCTGTCGCTGGCCTATTCGCCGGGCGTCGCCGCCGCGTGCGATGCCATCGTGGCCGATCCGAGGGCCGCCGCCGAGCTCACCGCGCGTTCCAATCTCGTGGCGGTGATCTCCAACGGCACCGCCGTGTTGGGCCTGGGCAACATTGGCGCACTGGCCGGCAAGCCGGTGATGGAAGGCAAGGGCGTGCTGTTCCAGAAGTTCGCCGGGATCGACGTGTTCGACATCGAGATCGACGAAACCGATCCCGAAAAACTGATCGACATCATCGCCAGCCTCGAGCCGACCTTCGGCGGCATCAACCTCGAGGACATCAAGGCGCCGGAGTGCTTCGTCGTCGAGCGAAAGCTGCGCGAGCGGATGAAGATCCCCGTGTTCCACGACGACCAGCACGGCACCGCGATCATCGTCGGCGCCGCGGTGCTCAATGCGCTGCTGGTCACCGGCAAGAAGATCGAAGACGTCAGGCTCGCCACCACCGGCATGGGCGCGGCGGGCATTTCCTGCGTCGACATGCTCGTGACCCTGGGCATGAAGAAGGAAAACATCCTCGCGTTCGACCGTGACGGCGTGCTGCACACCGGCCGCACCGACCTCGACCCGGACAAGCTGCGCTACGCCCGCGACACCGACAAGCGCACGCTCGCCGAGATCGTCGACGGCGCCGATATCTTCCTGGGCCTGTCGGCCGGCGGCATCCTCAAGCCGGAGATGGTCGCCACGATGGCGGACCGCCCGATCATCTTCGCGCTCGCCAACCCGAATCCGGAAATCCTCCCCGAAGACGCCAAGGCCGTGCGTCCGGATTGCATCATCGCGACGGGCCGGTCGGATTATCCCAACCAGGTCAACAACGCGTTGTGCTTCCCCTACCTCTTCCGCGGCGCGCTCGACGTGGGCGCCACGGTGATCAACGAGGCCATGAAGGTGGCCTGCGTGAAGGCGATCGCCGAACTGGCGCGCCGCGAGTCGTCCGACGTCAGCGCGCGCGCCTATGGCGGCAAGCCGCCGAGCTTCGGCCCGGACTACCTCATCCCGCAGCCATTCGACCCCCGCCTGCTCATCCAGCTCCCGCCGGCGATCGCCCAGGCGGCGATGGATTCGGGCGTGGCCGAGCGTCCCATCGACGATTTCCCGGCCTACGTCGAGAAACTCACCAGCTTCGTGTTCCGCACGGGGCTGCTGATGAAGCCCGTGTTCGACCGCGCCAAGGCCGATCCCAAGCGCGTGGTCTACGCCGAGGGTGAGGAAGAAACCGTGCTGCGCGCCGTGCAGACGGTGATCGACGAGGGCCTGGCGAAACCGATCCTCGTGGGCCGCCCGGACGTGATCGAAAAACGTATCGCGCGCGCGGGCCTGCGCCTGAAGCCGGGCATCGACTTCGAGATGTGCAACATCCATTCCGACCCGCGCTTCGAAGATTATTGGCGCCTCTACCACTCGATCATGGAGCGACGCGGCGTCACCCCCGCGTCGGCCAAGGCGGTGGTGCGTTCGCGTCCGTCGGTGATCGCGGCGCTCATGGTCAAGCGGGGCGAGGCCGACGCGATGATCTGCGGCCTGGTCGGCACCTACCAGAGCAAGCTCGACTACATCCGCGACATCCTTGGGCTGGACGAGGGCGTGGGCGAGGCATCGGCGATGGCCGCCGTGGCGACGGAGAAGGGCACGTTCTTCTTCCTCGACACCTACGTGCAGGAAGACCCAAGCGCCGAGCAGATCGCCGAGGCAACCTTGCAGGCCTCGCTGCGCCTGAAGCTGTTCGGCATCCAGCCGAAGATCGCCCTGCTGTCCAACTCCAACTTCGGCAGCCGCGAGACGCGCAATTCGCGCAAGATGCGCGAGGCGCTCAAGCTGATCCGCGAGCGCGTGCCCAAGCTGGAAGTCGAAGGCGAGATGCAGGCCGACGTGGCGCTCAATCCCGAACTGCGCCAGCGCATCTTCCCCAACTCGCTGCTGGAGGGTAAGGCCAATGTCTTCGTCTTCCCCAACCTCGACGCCGCGAACATCACCTACAACATGGTGCGCACGTTGTGCGACGGCGTGGTCATCGGGCCCATCCTCATGGGCGTGTCCAAGCCCGCGCATATCCTTACCCCCCAGGCCACGGTGCGCCGGGTGGTGAACATGACCTCGGTGGCCTGCGTCGAGGCGCAGATCCGGGCCGGGTCGAAGTTCCCTCGGTCGCCGTAAGGCATCCGGATGGGGGCGCCGGCCGCCCCCATCGCGCGGGGCGCTTCCGTAGAACGGCGGGGGCGCCGGCCGACGTCGCCCGCTCCCGGGTAAAGCGCCCCGACGGAGGGTTTCTATCGATCCAAACCGCCGTACGGCCGCGTATGCGGGCAGCTTGCGTTATCATCGGCAAGTTTCCCCGCTACCCCGGCGGGTGTCTTCTGTCCCCATGAGCGCGCCTCGTGCGCCGCCGGAGCATCCATGGAACCGATCGACGATATCCTCAACCAGGACCTCGACCCCACCGAAACCCGCGAATGGGTCGAGTCGCTCAATGCCGTGATCCATCACGACGGCACGGAGCGCGCCCATTACCTGCTGGAGCGCATGGTCGACTCCACCCGTCGCGCGGGCGGCTACCTGCCGTTCGACCCGACCACGGAGTACGTCAACACCATCCCCCCGCACATGGAAGCGCGCAGCCCCGGCGACGCCGCCATCGAATGGCGCATCCGCTCGCTGATCCGCTGGAACGCGCTGGCCACCGTGGTCCGCGCCAACCGCAAGCCGGGCGACCTCGGCGGCCACATCTCCAGCTTCGCCTCGTCGGCCACGCTCTACGACGTGGGCTTCAACCATTTCTGGCGCGCCCCCTCGGCGGATCACCCGGGTGACCTGGTGTTCCACCAGGGCCATTCCGCGCCGGGCGTCTATGCCCGCTCCTTCCTCGAAGGCCGCCTGGGCGAAGACCAGCTCGACCTCTTCCGCATGGAAGTCGCCGGCAAGGGTCGCGGCCTGTCGTCCTACCCGCACCCTTACCTGATGCCCGACTACTGGCAGGTGCCGACGGTGTCGATGGGCCTGGGACCGATCCAGGCGATCTACCAGGCGCAGTTCTGGAAGTACCTCGAGCACCGTGGCCTGATGCCCAAGACCGATCGCAAGATCTGGTGTTTCATGGGTGACGGTGAATCCGACGAGCCCGAGTCGCTCGGTGCGATCTCCCTGGCAGGCCGCGAAGGCCTCGACAACCTGATCTTCGTCATCAACTGCAACCTGCAGCGCCTCGACGGCCCCGTCCGCGGCAACGGCAAGATCATCCAGGAACTCGAAGGCGTCTTCCGTGGCGCCGGCTGGAACGCCATCAAGGTCGTCTGGGGCAGCTACTGGGATCCGCTCCTGGCCCGTGACACGTCGGGCAAGCTGCGCCAGCTGATGATGGAAACCGTCGACGGCGAATACCAGGCCTGCAAGGCGTTCGGTGGCGCCTACACCCGCGAGAAGTTCTTCGGCAAATACCCCGAGACGGCCGCGCTGGTCGCCAACATGTCCGACGACGACATCTGGCGTCTCAACCGCGGTGGCCACGACCCGCACAAGGTCTACGCGGCCTATCATGCGGCGGTGAACACCAAGGGCATGCCGACGGTGATCCTCGCCAAGACGGTGAAGGGCTACGGCATGGGTGCGGCGGGCGAATCGCAGAACCCGGCCCACAACCAGAAGAAGATGGATACCGACGCGATCCGCGCCTTCCGCGATCGCTTCAACATCCCCGTGTCCGACGACAAGCTCGAAGACGTCCCGTACTACCATCCGGGCAACGATTCGGAGGAAGTGCAGTACATGCTGGAGCGCCGTCGCGCGCTCGGCGGCTCGCTGCCGCAGCGTCGACGCAAGGCCGACCAGTCCTTCCAGGCGCCGCCGCTCGAAGCCTTCGAACAGATCACCAAGGGCACGGGCGATCGCGAGATCTCCACCACGATGGCCCTCGTGCGCGGCATGAACCTCATGCTGCGCGACAAGGACCTCGGCCCCCGGATCGTGCCGATCGTTGCCGATGAGGCCCGTACCTTCGGCATGGAGGGCATGTTCCGCCAGATCGGCATCTACGCCCCGTTCGGCCAGAAGTATCGCCCGCAGGACGCCGACCAGCTCCTGTACTACCGCGAAGACCAGAAGGGCCAGGTGCTGCAGGAGGGCATCAGCGAGGCAGGCGGCATGAGCGCCTGGCTCGCGGCCGCCACCAGCTACAGCATCAGCAACGTGCCGATGCTGCCGTTCTTCATCTACTACTCGATGTTCGGCTTCCAGCGTATCGGCGACCTTTGCTGGGCCGCCGGCGACATGCGCGCGCGTGGCTTCCTCATCGGCGGCACCTCCGGTCGCACGACGCTCAACGGCGAGGGCCTGCAGCACGAAGACGGTCACTCGCACCTGCTTTCCGGCGCGATTCCCAACGTGGTGTCGTACGACCCGACCTTCTCCTACGAACTGGCCGTCATCCTCCAGGATGGCGCGCGCCGGATGATGCAGGACCAGGAAGACGTCTACTACTACATCACCGTCATGAACGAGAACTATGCCCACCCCGACCTGCCCAAGGGCAGCGAGGAAGGCATCGTCAAAGGCATGTACCTCTTCAAGGACGCCGGCAAGGCGAAGAAGAACGAGCCGCGCGTGCAGCTGATGGGCTCGGGCACGATCCTGCGCGAAGTCATCGCCGCCGCCGAGTTGCTCGAGAAGGATTTCGGCGTCACCGCCGACATCTGGTCGGTGCCGAGCTTCTCCGAGGTGCGTCGCGAGGGCTTCGACGCCGAGCGCTGGAATCGCCTGCATCCGGAAGCGCCGCAGCGCGTGCCGTATGTCACCGGCCTGCTGGCCGACCGCCAGGGTCCGGCCATCGCCGCCACGGATTATGTGCGCGAGTTCGCCGACCAGATTCGCGCCTTCATGCCGGACGGCATGCGCTACACGGTGCTGGGCACGGACGGTTTCGGCCGTAGCGATACCCGCGCCAACCTGCGTTCGCACTTCGAGGTCGACCGCTACTGGATCGCCCACGCCGCGCTCGCCGCGCTGGCGAAGGAAGGCAAGGTCAACGCCAAGGACGTCAGCCGGGCCATCAAGGATTACAAGCTCGACATGGACAAGCCCAACCCGATGACGGTTTAACGGGTGCGCGAGAGGCCGGGGAAACCCGGCCTTTTCGTTTGCGCAGGGCGCCTTGGCGCGCGTTGGCGAACACGTCACCCCGTCGGTGATATCAAGAACCGGTTATCACAGGATTCCGCCATGCGCTTTCTTATGACCGCCACCGTCCTGCTTGCCCTTACGGCCTGCGCCAGCACCCCGTCCACGCACGGGTCCCGCTCGCGCCTTGTGTACGTCGCTGCCCAGAAAGCGCCATGCAAGCTGGGCATCGCGCGAACGTCGGCCGAATGCCTGCAGTACCGCGAGCAGCCGAACCAGCCCTGGCAGATCAACCAGGCGCCGGTGGAGGGGTTCGACTGGCAAGCGGGTAACGAATACCTGCTCAAGATCACCGAGGTCCAGATCAGGCCAGCGAACGCCGATGAACCGACGGTCCGCTGGCACGTCGACAAGATCGTCGAGCAGCATCCGGTGCCTTGATCGTCTGGCAAGAAAACGGTTAGTTACGGATAACCGGCGGGCTATCGCTGGGACGGTCCCCGGTCATCCGCGATGAACCACAAAAAAGCCGGGCTGGGCCCGGCTTTTTCGCTCACGTCGTCTTCCAGTAGCGATCAATCGTCGTCGCGCAGCGCGTGACGGATCAGAAGGAACGTGCCCAAGGCCGCGGCGGCGATGCCGATCGTCACGCCCGGATTGCGGCTCACGCGGCGGCGCAGGCGACGGTACTGGTACGAAGCTTCGTCAGCGAAGTCTTCGGCCATGTAGCGCAGGCGCTGGTTGTTCGTCTGGCGGGCGAACTTGCTCGTGACGCGGCGAGTACGGTCGAGCAGGTCGCTGCCCGCATCCACCGCTTCATCGGCGTAATGACGGACGCGGCCCGAGGCACCGTTGACGGCACTCTCGACCTGACGGGCGAAATCGCGGTTTCTCATGGAGGCGCTCCCTTGTGAACGTTGCTGTCGGGCATCGACTCTGCGACCGCGCCCGTGAGGAGCGCGTAAATAGCCATCCCACTGATTGAACAGGGATTCAGCGTTTCGGGACGAGATCGTATTCACCGCCTCGCTCCCGCGCCGCCTGCCATGCCGGACGGGCATGGATGCGCTGGAGAAACTCGCGCAGGTGAGGGTGGGCGTCGGTCAGGGCGTTGCGACTCTGGGCGGCTTCGAGGGGGAAACTCATCTGGATGTCCGCGGCGCTGAACGCGTCACCCGCGAACCAGCCGGTCTTGCCGATTTCCCCTTCCAGATATGCCAGGTGCAGTTTGAGCTGCGGGTCGACGAAGGTGTTCTGCGCACCACGTGCCAGCATGCGTGCCACCGGCTTGGCGAAAAACGGCACCGGCGCCGACTCCATCCGGCGGAACACCAGCTTGAGCAGCAAGGGCGGCATCGCGGAGCCTTCCGCGTAATGCAGGAAGTAGCGGTAGCGCAGCGCGTCGGCCGTGCCGGGCGCCGGACGCAACCGCCCCTCGCCGTAGCGGTCGACCAGGTATTCGATGATCGCGCCGGATTCGGCCACCGTTACGTCGCCGTCGACCACGACCGGCGACTTGCCCAGCGGATGGATGGCGCGCAGTTCTTTCGGCGCGAGCATGGTCTTCGGGTCGCGCTGGTAACGCACGATCTCGTAGGGCAGGCCGAGTTCTTCGAGCAGCCAGAGGATGCGCTGGGAACGCGAATTATTGAGATGGTGGACGGTGATCATGCGTATCCGGAAGGGGGCGGGGACCCCGCGAGCATACCGCGTGGAACCTGCCCCATGTCTTCCGGTGCACGTCCCGTCGTCAGGAGTTCAGCGTGGCCTGCAGCTTCTTCACCTGTTCGGGAAACGCCTTGCCTTGCGCCGCCGCCGTCTGCGCGACGAGCTTGCGTGCGTCATCGTCGCGGTGCAGAGCCTGGAGCGCCTTCACGCGGTACGTCGCGACCGTAATGGCATTGGCCCCGTAGGCTTTCTTCGCCGCCTTGTCGAGGTAAGGCAGGCCTTCGGCCGGCTGGCCGCTTTCCACCAGGCGACGGCCGTAACGGTAGTTGTAGACATAGTCGTTCGGATAGGCGGCGATCAACTGCTTCTCGAACGTGTCGAGCTCGTTACCGGCCTTGGCACGAACCAGGTAGACGCGCAGGGTGTCGGCGACGTTGCGGTCGCTCTTCACGTCGCCGTGGAGCTTCTCGCGGCTGAGGTCGATGGCCTTGCGCAGCACGGCCTGCTCCGCGGCGTGGTCGCCAAGCGCGGCATCCAGGTCGGCCGCCGATAGCACGGCGCTACGCTGGTCGGCGCAGGCCGGGGTGGCGGTGAATACCTGGGTGGCGAGGTAGTCGTCATAGGCGGGC
>CAJYHU010000452.1 GCA_913774655.1 uncultured Luteibacter sp.
CAGCGGCGGCCGGCCGTCGTGCGTGTCGATCAGCGCACCCATCTCACCCAGGGGATCGGTCACACGCCGCATGGGGCGGCGCGACAGCGATTCGTCGCCCACCAGCGTGGCATCGAAGGCCTGTCCCGCCAGCAGGCCGGCCAGGAGGCGCATGCCAGTGCCAGCGTTGCCGCAATCGAGCGGACCGTCGGCGCCGCGCAGACCATGCAGGCCCACGCCGTGCACGATGCGCTCGCCCGGCGCGGGGGTGTCGAAACGCACGCCGAGCCGGCCGAGGATCGCGGCGGTGGCCCGGGTGTCTTCCCCTTCGAGAAACCCGCGGATATGCGACGTGCCTTCGGCGAGCGCGCCGAACATCAGGGCGCGATGGGAAACGGATTTGTCACCGGGCACGACGATGTCGCCGCACAGGGGGCCGCCCGCGCGGCTCGTCCAGTCCAGACGGTTCATGGGAGACGCTCCAGCAGGCGTTGAAGTTCGGCGCGGCTACCCACGCTGATGCGTATCGTGCTCAGCAGGCCATAGCCGACCATGGGGCGCACGATGACGCCGCTGTCGTAGAGACGGGATTCGAGTTCGGCGGCGTCGCGGCCGACATCGACGAGAAGGAAGTTGGTCTGTGACGGAAACACACGCATGCCTCGCGCGACGAGTTCGTCCGCCAGCCACTCGCGGTCGCGGCGGTTGGTCTCGCGCACGCGGGCGCGGTGCTCGTGGTCGCCGAGCGCCGCTTCGGCCGCGGCCAGGCCGACGCCGTTGACATTGAACGACTCGCGCAGCCGCTCGCACACCCTCGCCACCGACGGATGGCTCAGCATGTAACCGACGCGAAGGCCCGCAAGGGCGTGGGCCTTGGAAAAGGTGCGGGTTACGATGAGGTTCGGGTGGCGGGACAGCAGGTGCAGCGCCGTGCTCAACCCCGGTGCGTCGACGTATTCGTTGTAGGCCTCGTCGACCACCACCAGCGCGGTCGAGGGCACCGCGTCGAGAAAACGTTCCAGCGCGGCATCGGTGAACCACGTGCCGGTCGGGTTGTTGGGATTGGCCAGATACACCAGCCGCGTCTGCGCGGTGACCGCCTTGGCCATGGCATCGAGGTCGTGCCCGAGCGGCGCGTCGGGATGGTCCAGCGGCAGGGCTGGCACCGCGATGCCCGGCGCGCCCGCGGCGGCGGCCGCGATGGGATAGACCGCGAAGCTGTAGCGCGAGAACACCACCGGATGCTCGGCATCGGCGAAGCATTGCGCCAGCAGCATCAGCAGTTCGTGCGAGCCGTTGCCCAGGGTAATGGCCGCGACCGGCACGCCCCACTCGTCGGACAGGCGTCGCTTGAGCGACGCGCCTAGCGGATCGGGGTAGCGGAAGACGTCATCGAGCACGCGGGCGGCGGCGCGTATGGCAAGCGTGCTGGGACCCAGCGGGTTTTCGTTGGACCCCAGCTCGCACAGCACGTCGCCAAACCGGGCGCGCAAGGTGGGCAGGTCGTGACCGGGATCGTAGGCGCGTAACGCCGAGGTCGCCCGGTTGGCGAACGCGGCGGCGTCGAACGTATCTGTCACGGAAGCGCCACCGGGTACGAGCCCAGCACGCGCACGTCGGCGGCGGCCGGCTTCATGGCGTTTAGCGCGGCTTGCACCGGCGCGTCGTCCACGTGTCCGGAGATGTCGATGAAGAACGCGTACTGCCACTTGCCGGTGTGCGCCGGGCGCGACTCGATGCGGTTCATGCTGACGCCGTGCTGGGCGAGCGGGCTGAGCACGTCGTACAGCGCGCCGGGCTTGTCCTTGACGGTGACGAGCAGCGAGGTGCGATCGTTGCCCGAGGCGGGGAAGATCGAACGGCCGATGACGAGGAAGCGCGTGGTGTTGTCCGAGCGGTCTTCGATGGGGCCGGCCACGATCGTCAGCCCATAGACGCGCGCGGCCGTTTCGCCAGCGATAGCGGCGGCGTCCGGCGCCAGGCGGGCCATGCGGGCGGCCTCGGCGTTACTGGATACGGGAATACGCTCGGCATCGGGCAGGTTCACCCGCAGCCATGCCTGGCACTGCTGCAACGACTGCGGATGCGAATAGATGCGCTTGACGTCTTTCAGCTCACCACTGAGCGAGATGAGGTTCTGGTGGACCCGCAGTTCCACTTCGCCGCAGATGGTGGCCTTGGACACGAGGAACATGTCCAGCGTCATCTGGATCATGCCCTGCCCGGAGTTCTCCACCGGCACCACGCCGAAATCGGCGTTGCCCGCCGTGACCTCCTGAAACACTTCTTCGATGCTGCCCAGAGGAAGCCCATAGGCGGCATGGCCGAAGTGCTTGCGCACGGCCTGCTCGCTGAAGGTGCCCTCGGGCCCGAGGAAGCCGATCTTCAACGGCTGCTGCTGCGACAGGCACGACGACATGATCTCGCGGAACAACCGCACGAGTTCGGTGTTGGGCAGCGGGCCGTCGTTACGGTCGATCACGCCACGCAGCACCTGGGCCTCGCGCTCGGGTCGGTAGTAGTCCACCGCCGCCTTGAGCGGGCCCTTGGCCCGTCCGACCTGCTGCGCCCACCGGGCGCGTTCGCTGATGAGCGATTGCAGTTGCTGGTCGATGCTGTCGATGCGCTGGCGCGCTTCCGACAACGTGGCTTGCTTATCGGCGGGAGACTTGCTCATGGGCTATGTGGACGGCTAAATGGTTGCAGTTGAAAGGAATATCGCCGCACGCGATGCTGCAATGCGGCGAGTTCCCGACTTTAACCGTGGCGCGTCGCAAAGTCCCGCATAAATTTCACGAGTTCGTTGACGGCATCGAGCGGCACCGCGTTATAGAGCGAGGCGCGCATGCCACCCACGGCCTTGTGCCCCTTGAGCGCGAGGAAGCCCGCATCTTCCGACTCGGCGAGGAACGCCGCGTCGAGTGCGGGATCATGCAGGGTAAAAGGCACGTTCATCCGCGAGCGCGCAGGTACGTCGACCGGGCTGCGGTAGAACCCGCCCGAGCCGTCGATGGCGCCGTAGAGCGTGCCAGCCTTGCGGGCGTTGGTCTGGCCCATCGCGGCGAGGCCGCCCTGCCCCTCCAGCCATTCGAAGGTCAGCCCGGCGAGGTACCAGCCCCACGTATTGGGTGTGTTGAGCATGGAGTCGTTGGCCGCATGTTCCGCATATCGGAAGATGTTCGCCATGGGGCGCCCTGCCCGCGCGAGCAGGTCGTCACGCATGATCATCACCACGAGGCCGGACGGGCCGATGTTCTTCTGTGCGCCGGCGTAGATGAGGCCGAAGCGGGAAACATCGATCGGTTCGCTGAGGATGTTCGACGACATGTCGGCCACGAGGGGGACGTCGCCTACGTCGGGGATGTCACGGAATGCCACGCCGTGGATCGTTTCGTTGGGCGTGTAGTGCACGTAGGCCGCGCCGGGCGAGAGCACCCATGCGTCACGCGGCGGTAGCCTGAGGTAGTCGGTGTCGACCGAGGTGGCGGCCACCCGGGCATCGAGGTAGGGCGCGGCTTCGCGAACGGCCTTCTCACCCCAGTGCCCGGTGACGATGTAGTCGGCGTGGTCTTCGGGCCCGGCGAGGTTCATCGGAATCTGCGCGAAGTGCTGCGTGGCGCCGCCCTGGAGAAACAGCACCGTGTAGCCATCGGGCACGTCGAGCAGGCGCCGCAGGCGGGCTTCCGCATCGGCCGCCAGGGCCATGAAGCGCTTGCCGCGATGGGACAGTTCCATCACCGATGCGCCGGAGCCGTTCCATTCCAGCAGTTCCTGCTGCGCGCGGCGCAAGACCGCTTCGGGCAACGCGGCCGGTCCCGCGCTGAAGTTCCAGGCTCTGGTCACGCTCGCTACCCTCATGAAGGAGAAGCCCTCATTATGCGCGCGTCATGAGGGCAACATCGGGCGGGATCATGGCGCGGCGTCGTTCGCACGATGGGCTGATGGTGGAAGATGACCGCATCGCTCGTAGGGTGCCGGCCACCGCCGGATCGCCGATGCGATCGGCGCCTGCCCCGTCAGTAAGTACGGTGGATCGCCCGCGTGCCTCGGTCGGATGGGAGCGGACCGTGTCCGCGAACCCTCAGGGCCGCGGCGTCCGCGGTCGAGCCCCACCGCGTCAGGCCATGCGCCGTCTCTCAGAGTCTCACGAACAGAACGGCTGCGATGCCGATCGCCAGCAACGCGGCCGTACCGATCAGCCACCAGATTTCGCCGCGGGCGCCGCCCTCCTCGGGAGGCGCGGTATCGAGCGACTCCTCGGGCGGCGGCGCGAGCACGGGCTCGGCGGCCCAGCCGGGCGCATCGAGCACGAAGCGATGGTTCGCGATGCCGATCTGGTCGCCGGGCTGGAGCGCCGCGCGCACCACGGTGACGCCGTTGACCCGCACGGCATGCCGCGCCGGCACGCGCGACGCGTCGAGCACGAGTTCGCCCTGGTCCCAGGCGAGGCCGAGCAGCGCGGCATCGTTGCCCGGCAATTCAAGCGGGAGGGCGCCGTGAGTGGCACCGAGTTCGAGGCGGTCACCGACGGGCACGACCCGCCCCGACAAGGGACCGGCCACCGGACGCAACGCGGCCGTGCAGCGCGCCTCGTTGGG
>CAJYHU010000453.1 GCA_913774655.1 uncultured Luteibacter sp.
TCGCCATCAACGGCGGGCACTACATGGGCTGGTGAACCCCCGGGCTCAGGGCGTGTCCAGGCCGATGTCCGCCAGCGACGTCGGCTCGTTCATGGCCACGCCGTTGTGGTGCGCGCGGAACCTCGCCATGGTGCGGTAAGCCAGGCGCCGGGCCCGCATCACCGAGCCCATGGGGCGATGCGCCTGCACGCCGTGCCAGGGGCTGAACGCGAGACCGTCGTCGATGGCGGCCTGGCGCGCGTCGTTCCAGGCGGGCTGCGGCCACACCACGATGCGCCCGACGTCGAGATAAGGGCTCTTCTCCTCTGGCCACGGCACTGACGCGTCCTCGATCGGCATGGTGTCCAGGTCGGTGCAGAATTGCACGCGCAGGTTCCACTCCCCCCCCTGCGTCGCGAAATGCTCGACCATCGCTTCGCGTAGCCCATCGTAGCGACCTTGCAGCGGTAGCGAGGCGTCGGTGAGTTCGGTGAGGTTGGGCGAATGCGGCGCTACCGAGACCTTCACCACGTAGTCGCCGAAGCGCAGCGGGGCCTGGCTGTAATAGGTGTCGCCCAGCGGGTGGGTCTGCGGTTGCCCGCCCAGCGCCAGCAAAGTCGAGCTCTTGCCGCCGAACGCTTCGATCACCCGCTCGGTGCCGCGCAGCACGGCGGACAGCGCCTTCTTCGCCCGCTCCGCGCGATCCGTCGTCGCCGCCACCAGCTTGAGCGAACTGGCGAACTTCTTCGCGTCGGCCGCCTTGAACGCGGGGCCGTTGACCATGACGAAGTCCTGCGTCACCGCGCCCTCGCTACCAGGAAGACGCTCGCCCTCCACGCCGATGATCTTCACCGCCATGCCGCGCGGCGTGGACACGGCGTCATCGAGGATGTCCCCGGGTACGGTCGAAAGCCGCATCACCACCGGATAGCGGCCCGGCCGGGCGAAGATGCCCTGCGCGAGTTCGCGCGGCAGGTCGTCGGCGATGGTCAGCTCGCCCACGAGCAGGGCATGGCTTTTCGCGTGTACCGAACGGTTGGCGTGGCCTTCATGCTTGAGGGTCGTCTGGTTGATCTCCGTAAGGGTCTGGATCAACTGCTCGGTGGTCTCGGCTTCGTCGGGCGCGATCTCTTCCAGCCGGTCGTCATAGGGGATCGGCGCGGGGTGGAGAGACAGGGGCATGGCACGGCGTCCGTCGGGATGACGGCGCATCGTGCCGCCGCGGATGTGAACGCGCGGTGGCGGGTCGACGCCGCGGAAAGCTACATCAGCTTGTAGCTGAAGGTGAGGTTCCAGCGTTTTTCGCGGGTGCCGGTCTCCGGTGGGCGGTCGCCGGTGGGCTTGGCCAGCGCGACATCGATCGAGTAGTGCTTCGCGTCCGAGACGCGCACGCCGAGGGCGGCCGAGTCGAGCCGATCGATCAACGGGCGTCCACCGTTCACATAGACCCTCGCGCTCTGGTACGCCACGTACGGCACGATCGAACGGATCCACGACCGCCCTGTCGCGAACGCACGATTGACTTCCAGCGACGCGGCCCAACCGCTGTCACCGGCCGCGTCCCCGGGATCGTAGGCATAGGCGTAGCTGGGGCCACCGAAGTTGATCTGCTCCGTCGACGGCAACGTGTCGTCGCTGTATTGACCGGTCACGCGCATCACGGTCCCGACCTTGTAGGGCCACTGCTCCGACCACGAGCCGCTCATCATGTAGCGGGTAAACGAGACATCGGGCAACGACGCGGTCACGCCGCCGGCTACGTTGGTCACCACCCGCGAATAGGCGCCCATCGCGTCGTAACCGTGGGCGACGCCTGCGCTGAACTGGAGAGTGCGATCCGTCGCGACGCGCAGCCAGGCCAGCTCGGCGTTGAGCACGCGCACGCTCGACTGCAGGGCGATCATCGCGCCGGTATCCACGTTGCGATAGCGATCGTCCTGTCGCGACGCGTACACGCCCAGGGTCAGATTAAGTCGTCGGGTGTTGGTGAGTACCAGCGGATAGATCGTGCTGAGCGACACGCGTTGTTGCGACAGTCGGTGATCGAGGTACGAGGGCAACTGGCTGCTGTCGGTATCGGGGTTACCCCAATAACGGCTGGCGTCCACCCTTGCCTGCCAGCCGCGCGAACCGATCGGCTCAAGCCATCCCGCCGAGTAAAACCGCTGTCCGCCACCGTTCGGGAACAACGTGGACAGGCTCAACTGCTCGCCCAGTGGCGTGAATCCGTTTTCCAGTACGTTGAACACGCCCTGCGTACCGGGGTGATTGAAGTCCAGTCCGTAGCTCACGTCATAGCGCTGGCGGGTCACCGTCAGATCCAGGCGCGTCGCCCCGTCGGTGGTGGTCGGCGGCGGCACGTTGGCCCCCACTTTCACACCGGGAAGCTGGCCCAGAAGCTGCGTGTAGCGCTCGAAGGTGTCCTGGCGCAGGGGACGTTCGCCCACCACATGGTTGGCCATGGCACGGATGCGCGATGCCATGTTGCCCGCGTCGCCGCTGATTTTCACTTCCGCGACGTACCCTTCGACCACGGTGATCCGCACGACGCCGTTGGTGAATGTCTGCGCGGGTACGAACGCGAACGACAACGCGTATCCCTGCTGCTTGTACATCGCGGTGACCCGGTTCGCGGCGTCGATCAGCTCGCGCACCGTGACCGGTTTGCCCCGCAGCGGGGCAAAGACGTCGGCGACCGTCGAAAACCGGATCGACCTCACGCCAGTCACGTCGAAGCGTGACGGCGTTAGCGACGTGGCGAGCAACGCCTCCATCGCCTGCGTCGGTGCCTGCACGTTGACCTGGACCGCCGGCGCTTGCGCGGGTGTTTCCGTGCGGGGAAGGTTCTGCAGGGGATTGGCGGGAAGGCGCACCTGGGCGTGCGCGGCGAATACGACGGTCATGCCGGCGAGGCAAGCGATCCATCGAAGCATGCGAGCTCCTGCGAACGGGGCCGGTATCGCGGACGCTGGCGCGTCCTCCAGGCGGCGGGCGATGTCCAGGCATCGCCCGCCGTCGTTTCACTCAACGGCGCTTGCCGCCCAGGGCACCGCCGATGCCGCCGAGGAGCCCACCCACGGGGTCGGTCTGGGTCGCGCCCGAGGTCGAGCCACC
>CAJYHU010000454.1 GCA_913774655.1 uncultured Luteibacter sp.
GTAAGTCATGAGCGAAACGTGGATCGTCGGTATCAATCCGGTCGAAGGCGCGCTCGCCAACGACCCGGAACGAATCCGTGAAGTCGTCATCGAGCAGAACTCGAAAAACGCCCGCGTGAACGAGATCGCCGGGCAGGCGCGCAAGCGTGGCATCCAGGTGAAGTCGGTGGGCAAGGACCAGCTCGAGCGCATCGGCGGCGAAGCGCGACACCAGGGCGTCATCGCGCGGTACGAAACGCCCCCGCTGCGTAACGAGAACGATCTTCCGGCGCTTCTCGAGGCCGCGGGTGCCGAGGCGCTGGTGCTCGTGCTCGACGGCGTGACCGACCCGCACAACCTCGGCGCGTGCCTGCGCAGCGCCGCGGCGGCCAAGGTCACCGCGGTGATCGTGCCTAAGGATCGCGCGGTGGGCATCACGCCCACCGTGCGCCGCGCATCGGCCGGCGGTGCCGATCTCGTGCCGATGCTGGCGGTGACCAACCTGGCGCGTGCCCTGCGTGCCATGAAGGACGCCGGCGTGTGGATTACCGGCCTGGCCGGCGACACGGACAGCGCGCTTTACGACATCGACCTGAAGGGACCGGTGGCGCTCGTGCTGGGCAGCGAGGGCGACGGCATGCGTCACCTCACCCGGGAAACCTGCGATTTCGTCGCGAAGATCCCCATGCCGGGCAACATGGAGAGCCTTAACGTTTCCGTCGCCACCGGTGTGGTTCTGTTCGAGGCATTGAGACAGCGAGGTAAGGCATGAGCAACATGTTCTGGCACGACTGGGCGGGCCTCATCGGCGTGGCGCTGGTGCTGGTGGCATTTTTTCTACTCCAGGCGCACAAGTTGTCGGGGCAGGGTTATGCCTACCAGGTGATGAACCTGGTGGGTGCCTTCGGCATCCTGCTGTCGCTGGTCTTCGGCATGTTCAACCTGTCCGCGTTCCTTCAGGAGATGGCCTGGTTCCTGATCAGCGTGTACGGCATCGCGCGCGGCGTGAAGACGCGACGGGCGGCCCAGATCGTTCCCTGACACGTCGAGTCGAACCGGGACGGCGGGGTTACGTCCCGCTCAGCCTTCCTGCGTAAGATGAAAGGCGGATGGGCGCAATGCTCGTCCGCCCACGGGGACGGCCCCGTGGCGCACGTCATTCGCGGGGACGACCCCGCCCTGGCGGAGCGAACCATGTATTGGCTCATCCTTCTCGTCGCCGGCCTGTTCGAGGTCGCGTGGGCCGTTGGCCTGAAATACACCGAGGGTTTCACCCGGCTCGTGCCGATCCTGCTGACCGGCACGGCCATGCTGGTCAGCGTCGTGCTGCTCGCCGCCGCGGCGAAGAAACTCCCGCTGGGCACGGCCTATGCGGTCTGGACCGGTATCGGCGCCGTGGGCGCCGTGACGCTTGGCATCGTGTTGTTCGGCGAGTCGGCGCAGCCGTTGCGGCTGCTATGCGTCGGCCTGATCGTGGCCGGCATCGTCGGCCTGAAGCTCACGGCGGCCTGAGCCGCCGAAGCGTCGGGTGGGCGTCTTACCGGTTGAAGTCGGCGCTGGAGGTGTCGTCGCGCTTCACGCGAGGGGCGGCCAGCGGTTCGCCGTGTACGACGAACCACACGTTTTCCGCGATGTTGGTCGCGTGGTCGCCGATGCGCTCGATGTTCTTCGCCATGAACAGCAGGTGCGTGCACGGCGTGATGTTGCGCGGGTCTTCCATCATGTAGGTGAGCAGGGCCCGGAACACGACGGTGTACGCCTCGTCGAGCTCGGCATCGGATTTCCACACCTCGTAGGCCGCCTCGGCGTCCTGCTCGTGGTAGGCCTTGAGTACGCGACGCAGCTGTTCGGCCGCCAGTTCGGCGAGGTTGGCGAGCCCGCCGGCAGCCGTGATCGGTGCCACGCGACTGAGCGGAATCGAGCGCTTCGCCACGTTGGCGGCGTAATCGCCGATACGCTCGATGTCGGCCGCGATGCGCAGGGCGGCGAATACGTTGCGCAGGTCGCCCGCGATCGGGGCGCGCAGGGCAAGCAAGCGCACCACGTCCTGGCTGATGTCGTGCTCGAGCGTGTCGATGGCGTCGTCGTTGTCGACCACGCGCTGCGCGGCGCGCTCGTCGCGGCGCTCTACCACGTCGATGGCGGCCTCGAGCTGGGCCACGGCCAGTTCACCCATGCGGACGATTTCGCCGGTGAGTCGCTTGAGCTCGTCGTCGTAGCTCTTGATGATGTGCTGGTGCGGGTTGTTCATCGCATGCCTCGCAAATAGGGAACTCAGCCGAAACGGCCGGTGATGTAATCTTCGGTCTGCTTCTTGTCCGGCTTCGTGAAGATCTTCTCGGTCCGGTCGAATTCGATCAGCTCGCCCATGTACATGAAAGCGGTCATGTCCGAGCAGCGTGCCGCCTGCTGCATGTTGTGCGTCACGATGACGATCGTGAAATCTTTCTTGAGCTCTTCCACCAGCTGCTCGATGCGGCTGGTGGCGATCGGATCGAGCGCCGAGGTGGGTTCGTCCAGCAGAAGCACCTCGGGCTTGAGGGCGATGCCACGGGCGATGCACAGGCGCTGCTGCTGGCCGCCGGAAAGGCCGAGCGCGCTTTGCTTGAGCTTGTCCTTCACCTCATCCCACAGTGCGGCGCCGCGCAAGGCCTGCTCGACGCGCTCGTCCATCTGCGAGCGGTTGAGCTTTTCGTGGTGACGGATGCCGTAGGCCACGTTTTCGAAGATGGTCATGGGAAACGGCACGGGTTTCTGGAACACCATGCCGACCTTGCTGCGCAGCCGGTTGAGCGAGTATTTCGGGTCGAGGATGTTCTCCCCGTCGAGCACGATCTCGCCTTCGGCGCGCAGGTTCGGGTAGATGGCGTAGATGCGGTTGAAGATGCGAAGCAGGGTCGACTTGCCGCAGCCCGACGGGCCGATGATAGCCGTGACCTTCTTCTCCGGCACGTCCATGGCGATGTGCTTGAGCGCGTGGAAGTCGCCGTAGTAAAAATTCAGGTCGCGCACGGTCATCTTGGCCGGCACCTGACCGAGGTCGGCCGCGGCGGCATGCGGCGAGGTGCCGAAGCCCGGCTGGGAGGCGACTTCGTTCATCTTAGTCATGGGACACCTTGGAGCGCGAGAAGGCGAAGCGGGCGATCAGGCTGAGCGCCAGCACGAACATGGTCAGCACGAAGGCGCCGGCCCAGGCCAGGGTGTTGATGTCCGGGCTGGGGTCCTTCGTGTATTCGTAGATGATCTGCGGCAGGCTCGGCATCTTGTCGAGCGGATTGAAGGTCATGAAGTTGTTGCCGAACGCCGTGAACAGCAGCGGGGCGGTTTCACCGCTGATGCGGGCCAGGGCGAGCAGCACGCCCGTGACGATGCCCGAGCGCGCCGAGCGCACGAGGATCTGCATCGTCAGCTTCCACTGGGGCACGCCGAGAGAGAGGGCCGCTTCGCGCAGGGTGCCGGGCACCAGGCGCAGCATCTCGTCGGTGGTGCGCACGATGACGGGCAGGGCGATCAGGGCAAGGGCGATGCCGCCGGCGAGCCCGGAAAAGGTCACGTCGCCATTGGTGAGGTATTTCGAGGGCAGCACCACGATGGTGTAGACGAACAGGCCCAGCACGATCGAGGGCGCGGACAACAGGATGTCGTTGAGGAAGCGGATAGTCGGGCCCAGGCGCGAACGGCGGGAATACTCGGCCAACCAGGTGCCCGCCGCGACGCCGATCGGCGTCGCGATGAGGATGCCCAGCACGTTCAGGATCAGGCTGCCGACCATCGCGTTGGCCAGGCCGCCTTCCTCGCGGTAGGCGGTGATCTTGGTGAACAGTTGCGGCTTCAGCCCGGCCAGGCCCTGGCTGAGGGTCTCCCAGAGAATCCACACCAGGAAGAACAGGCCGATCGCGGTGGCCAGGATGCTGAAGGCCATCGCGAGGATGTTCTTCACCCGGCGCGTCGTGTAAAGCGACGTGGACATCAGCGACCCTCCTTGGTGGCCAGGCGGCGGAGCATGAGACGGGCGATGAGCAACACGATGAAGGTCACCACGAAGAGCAGGAACGCCAGGGCCATCAGCGCAGAGCGCTGCAGACCCTGGGCTTCGCCGAACTGGTTGGCGATGGTCGAGGCGATGGAACTGCCCGTCTCCAGCATCGACCAGGAAAACTTGAAGGTATTGCCCAGCACGAAAGCCACGGCCATGGTCTCGCCGAGCGCGCGGCCCAGGCCGAGGAACACGCCGCCGATCACGGCGGTGCGGGTGTAGGGGACCACGATGTCCCAGACCACTTCCCAGGTGCTGGATCCCAGCGCGTAAGCCGATTCCTTGAGGCGGGTGGGGACGGTCTGGAAGACTTCGCGCATCACCGAGGAGATGAACGGGATGATCATCACCGCCAGCACCAGGCCGGCGGTGAGCACGCCGGCGCCGAAGAAGGGGTATTCGCTGGAGAAGAACCTGGCGAGGCCCGGCACGTGCTGCACGAGCCAGGACACCTTGCCGTCGGGCGGGTCGGCGCTGAACTGGTTCATCAGCCAGGGCTTGATGTGCGCCGCGACGAAGGGGGCGAAGATGAAGAGGCCCCACATGCCATAAATGATCGAGGGGATGCCGGCGAGCAGTTCGATCGCCGACGCGACGGGACCGCGCAGCCATTGCGGCGCGATCTCGGTGAGGAAAAGGGCGATGCCGAAGCTGATCGGCACGGCGACCACGAGGGCGATCAGGGCGGTGCCGATCGTGCCCATGACGGGCACCAGGGCGCCGTATTGATCGTTGCTCGGATCCCAGGCGGCGCTGGTCAGGAAGCCCCAACCGAAGGTGTGGAACGCATCCATGCCCAGCCACAGCGTGGAGGCCGCGGCGCCCACGAGGGCGAGCAGGACGAGCAGGGCGCAGGCTTTGAGTGCCCAGCCGAAGAGCAGGTCGTTGCGCGAGTCCTTCGCGGTGCGGGCCGATTCGTCGGCGCGATCGGCGCCCGTCGCGGCGTTGCTGGCGGTGGCATGCATGATGAGCGCTGTTTCCCGGGCCTTGGCAAACCATGGGCCGCCGTTCCTCGCGGGAACGGCGGCCCCCTATATCGATACTCTGGACCGGTCATGTTTCAACCGGACCATCGATCGTCACGGATTACTTGAAATCGGAGCCCCAGTAGGCCTGGATCTTCTGGGTCAGCGAGGTCGGCAGAGCCACGTAGTCGAGCGAGGCGGCGTCGGCCTGGCCCTTGTCGAAGGCGTACTTGAAGAAGTCGAACGCCACCTTGGTGTGCGACGGGTTCTTCGACTTCTTGTACATGATGATCCAGGTGGTCGCCGTGATGGGCCACGCCTTGGCGCCCGGGGCATTGGTCATGATGACGTTGAAGTCCTTGGCGGACGACCAGTCGGCAGTGTCGGCGGCGGCGCCGAAGCTCTCCGCGCTGGGCTGCACCCACTGGCCGGCGGCGTTCTGCATCTGCGCGAAGGCGATGCTGTTCTTCTTCGCGTAGGCGTATTCGACGTAGCCGATCGAGCCCGGGATCTGGCGCACGTACTGCGAGACGCCTTCGTTACCCTTGCCGCCCACGCCGGCCGGCCATTCGACGGCCGTGCCGAACTTCACCTTCGAGGCCCACTCCGGGCTCACCTTGGCAAGGTAGTTGGTGAAGTTGAACGAGGTGCCCGAACCGTCCGAGCGATGCACGACGGTGACCTTGACGTCCGGCAGCTTGAGGCCCGGGTTCGCCGCGGCGATGGCGGGATCGTTCCAGCGGGCGATCTTGCCCAGGAAGATGTCGGCCAGCAGCGGGCCCGTGAGCTTGAGTTCGCCGGCCTTGACGCCCTGCAGGTTCACGACCGGGACGATGCCGCCCACCACGCTCGGGAACTGGCCCAGACCAAACTTGGTCAGGTCTTCGCTGCTCATGGGGGCGTCGGACGCGCCGAAGTCGATGGTGCCTTCCTTGATCTGGGCGATACCCGCACCCGAACCGACGGACTGGTAGTTGATCTTGTTACCGGTCGATTCGCTGTACTTCGCCGACCACTTCGACAGGACGGGGTAGACGAAGCTCGAACCGGCGCCGGTAATGTCGGTTGCCTGGGCGGCGCCCATACCGAACAGCGAAACGGCCACCAGTGCGGCGATACGGAGTTTGCGTGTAAACACGGGGTGATCCTCGATGGAAGATGGTCAGGCGGCATCCGCCCGGGGCGTATTGCAGCCCTGCCGTGTTGCAATGAAATGTGTTGAATGTTTCACGAATATGACATTCGCCTTTTTGCTGTCATATTCAGGAAGTTACGAAATACCTCAAACCGTGACGGAGGTCCGCATATCGCCCTCCGCCAGCTCCAGTCGCCGCCATCGGTTGACGATTTCGCAGAAAAGCTCCGCCGTTCGCTCGGCGTCGTAGATCGCCGAATGGGCTTCCCGGGTGTCGAACGGGACACCGGCGGCGATCGCCGCCTTGCTCAGCACAGTCTGTCCGTAGGCCAGGCCACCCAGGGTGGCCGTGTCGAAGCAGCTGAACGGATGGAAGGGGTTGCGCTTGTGTCCCACGCGCCGTACGGCCGCGTTGAGGAAAGCGAGGTCGAAGGCGGCGTTATGGCCCACGAGCACGGCGCGCTGGCACTCCGAGCGCTTCACGGCCTCCCGCACGGCGTTGAAGACGTGATCGAGCGCCTGGCGCTCGGGCAGGGCGCCCCGGAAGGGATGATCGGGGTCGATGCCGGTGATCTCGAGGGAGCGTGGGTCGATGTTGGCCCCGGGAAAGGGCTCGACATTGGCCGAGACCGGGGGGTCGGGCACGAGCAGGCCCGAGGGCTCCATGCGGATCGAGACCACGGCGATCTCGAGAAGGGCATCGCGCTCGGCGTCGAAACCTCCGGTTTCCACGTCCACGATCACGGGCAGAAACCCCCGGAACCGCGCTGCCATGGTGGTGGCGGTACTGTTGCTCGTCGTATCCATGGCGCCAAGGATACCAGCGTGGGGCGGCTGAACGGCAGCACGACGGGCCCCTTCGCCGGCGGCGTTGCCGCCTGCCACGGCCGGCCTGACCGGGCGAGGGCACGGATACCGCGATCCCTTGGCCGCCGCCCTGCGTCTGCGCAGAACGCACGTGACAGGGGTCGTGCGCTCTTTTGGGTACGTCGGCGCGCTTTTTAGGAATTGTCTCAATATTCCGGACGGACGTTTGGACGGCCATGCCTGAACGAACGCGTCGGATGTTCCGCTTATCGCGGCACGAAACGCGTTGGTGCGTCACGTTTTCTTGCAGCGATGCCGTCGAAAGGTGAACCGATCGTCTATCACCTCTTGCAACCCCGCCGTGCGCTGCGTAGGTTCCGTCGCATGCATCGCTTCCTCGCCAGCGTCCAGCGCCGCCTCACGATCACGATCCTCGTGATCTTCGCGCTGTTCGCCACCTGCGCGGGCGCCTCCGCGATGCCGTGCGATGCGTACGATGCCGGCCCGGCTGTCACGCAGGTCGCCGATCACGACGACGGTGACGATGCCGCCACCGCGTCCGTGCCGTCGATCGAGGACAACACCAACCTCGACGACACCTTCGACGTGCCCTCCCAGCACATCGTGACGTTGCTTCGCGCCGCGCCGTCGCGGCCCTCCGGCTTCGTGCCGGGTGCGCTGGCGAAGCGGGTCCATCTCGACCTGCGCCCTCCAATCGCCTGATCCCTCGACGCATCCAGGCGTCGCATCTCGCTTGCTCCGAGCACACCGTGACGGCTCCACGCTGATCACGCCACGGGCGGACATGCCCGTACCCCATCCCCTATTCGCTATCAAAGAGAGCATGACCATGGAACGACTCATCAAGGGTTTCGACCAGTTTCGCCGTGACATGACCGACGAGCAGCGTCAGCTGTTCGCCCGCCTCGCCTCGGGGCAGACGCCGCACACCATGTTCATCACCTGCGCCGATTCCCGCGTGATGCCCGAGCTGATGTTCTCGGCGCAGCCCGGCGAACTGTTCGTCTATCGCAACGTCGGCAACATTGTCCCTCCCTATGCGCAGCACGTCAGCGGCGTCGTCGCCGCCATCGAATACGCGGTGACCGCGCTGAAGGTGCAGCACATCGTGATCTGCGGGCATTCCGACTGCGGTGCCATGAAGGCCCTGCAGAACCCGGCTGCGCTCAAGGGCAAGCCGTCAGTGGAGCAGTGGCTCAAGCATGCGGATGTCGCCCGTTACGTCGTCGCCGAAAATCGCCCGACGATCCATGGGGAAGAAGGCCTGCGTTACCTGACCGAAGAAAACGTGGTCGGCCAGCTCGAGCACCTGCGGACCCTGCCCGCCGTCGCGGCGGCCATGGCCAACGGCAGCCTGCGCATCCATGGCTGGATTTACGACATCGCGAAGACGGAGATCACCGCCTTCGATCCGCTGGAGGGCCGCTTCCGCCCGCTGGGCGCCGACATCGCCCTGGCGCCGGACGCCACTCCGCACGCGCGTTTTGCCGCGCGCCCCACGGTCGCCAGCGCGGCCTGAGGAAGCTGTCATGCGTGCCTATTTCTCCCAAGGCCTTTTTGGTCGCGACCTCCTGGGATCGGTGGTCGTTTTTCTCGTCGCCCTGCCGTTGTGCATGGGCATCGCCATCGCCTCGGGCATGCCTCCCAGTGCCGGCCTCATCACCGGCATCGTGGGCGGTGTGGTCGTGGGTGCCATCGCCGGTTCACCGTTGCAGGTCAGCGGACCGGCGGCGGGCCTGGCGGTGCTCGTCTTCGAGCTGGTTCGTGAGCACGGCGTCGCCGCGCTCGGCCCCGTCGTGCTGCTGGCGGGCCTGATCCAGCTCGTCGCGGGCCTGTGCCGGGTGGGAGTGTGGTTTCGCATGACGTCGCCGGCCGTGGTGGCCGGCATGTTGTCGGGCATCGGCATCCTCATCGTCGCGTCGCAGTCCCATGTGCTGCTCGATGCGATGCCCAAGGCGCGCGGCCTGGAAAACTTCGCCGCGCTCCCGGCGGCGGCGTGGGAATCGGTCACGGGCTTCGCCGAAGGTCAGGCGCCCGTGGCGATGATGATCGGACTGGGCACCATTGCCATCATGTTGGGCTGGGAGAAGCTGCGTCCCGCGAGGCTTCGCTTCGTCCCCGGCGCGCTGTTGGCGGTGGTGGCGATGACGGCGCTGGCGCAGTTCGGCGCCCTCGACGTCAAGCGCGTGGATGTGCCGGCCAACCTGTTCTCGGCGGTGAGCCTGCCGAGCATGGGCAGTCTGTTCGGCCTGTTCGACGCGACCCTGCTGATCGCGGCCTTCACCTTCGCCTTCATCGCCAGCGCCGAGACCCTGCTGTCAGCGGCCGCGGTGGATCGCATGCACGACGGCGTGCGGACGAACTTCGACCGCGAATTGACCGCCCAAGGTGTGGGTAACCTGATTTGCGGTTTCCTTGGCGCGCTGCCGATGACCGGCGTGATCGTACGCAGCGCCGCCAACGTGCAGGCCGGGTCGGCCACCCGCATGGCCACGATCATGCATGGCGCATGGCTGCTCGCGTTCGTGATGCTGCTGCCGTGGCTCATGCGCATGACGCCCGTGTCGTGCCTGGCGGGCATCCTCGTGTTTACCGGCGTAAAGATGGTCAACCCCAAGCAGATCAAGGACCTCGCCGCCTACGGCAAAGGCACCGCGGCGGTCTACGTGGCGACCACGGTGGCCATCGTCGCCACCGACCTCCTGACCGGTGTCATCGTCGGTTTCGCGATGTCGCTGCTCCGCCTGGCGCTGCTGTCGTCCCGTCTGAAGATGGATGTGTTGCACCACGACGAGCCGGGCCACGCCACGCTTCACCTGGAAGGCTCCGCCACGTTCCTGAAGGTGCCGAGCATGGCGCGTACCTTGGAGGCCGTGCCGCCGAACACCCGCCTGAGCGTGGTGATGGACCGCCTGCACCATGTGGACCAGGCTTCGCTCGAACTCCTGCGCGAGTGGGGCCGAAATGCGTCCAAGCGAGGATGCGAGCTCATCGTCGACTGGCAAGAGCTGGGGCGACGCGTGGAGGGCTCCCGCCAACCCGCGTAGGCACCTTTAGGAGCGCGCCCTGCGCGCGACCCGGGGGCCTTCACCTCCGCCGGTCGCACGCAGGGCGCGCTTCTACACGGTTTTGTGCTTATAGGCACAGAGGTCGGCGATCACGCACTCCGGGCACGCCGGCTTGCGCGCCTTGCACACGTAGCGTCCATGCAGGATCAGCCAGTGATGCGCGTCTTGGATGAAGTCTTTCGGAATGACCTTTTCGAGCTTGTCTTCGACCTTCCGCACGTCCGGGCCGGGCGCCAGTCCGGTACGGTTCGCTACGCGAAAGATATGCGTGTCCACCGCGATAGTAGGTTGGCCGAAGGCCGTGTTGAGCACCACGTTGGCCGTCTTCCGGCCCACGCCCGGTAGTTCTTCCAGGGCCTCGCGGGTCTGCGGCACCTCGCCGTCATAGCGATCGACGAGGATCTGGCTCATGGCGATGAGGTTCTTCGCCTTGTTGTTATAGAGACCGATCGTGCTGATGTGGCGCTTGAGCTTTTCG
>CAJYHU010000455.1 GCA_913774655.1 uncultured Luteibacter sp.
GCGCTTCGCGCGCAGCCCGAGCCCCTGCGTTTCGCCCTGGCCCCGCGCGTTGCGCGCGGGGCCGCCGACGCTTTCGCTCACCTCAACGCCGCGCTCGCCACCGACGGCCTCGTGCTGCGCGTGGTCGACGGCGCGACGCTGGCGGAGCCGCTGCACGTGGTGCACGTCTCCAGCGGCCGGCAGCCCGACAGCGCCTGGCACACGCGCGTGATCGTCGAACTCGGCCGGGGTGCCCGGGCGACGGTTGTCGAACACTATGCGTCACTCGACGAGGGGGCGCAGCTGGGCACGGTGGTGAACGATTACGTCGTCCATGAACACGCCTCGCTCGACCTCGTGACGATGCAGGCGGCGTCCGCCGCGACCACCCTCTACCGCCGCGGGCACGTGCGCCTGGAGGCCGATGCGGTAGCCACCCTGCACGCGCTGGAACTGGGCGGTGCGCTGGTGCGCCACGAATTCATCGCGGAGCTGATCGGCGACCGGGCACGCTTCGCATCGCGCGGCGTCTTCGCCCTCGCCGGGCGCCAGCACGTCGACACCCAGCTTGACGTCCGGCACGCCGCACGCGACACGGCGTCGGACGCGCTGTGGCGCGGCATCGCCGACGGCCGTTCGCGGGGTGTGTTCCGCGGAGCCATCGTGGTGGCCGAGGGGGCCGACGGCACCGACGCGTCGCTCAGCAACAAGAACCTGCTGCTGTCGGCCCAGGCCGAGATCGACACCAAGCCTGAACTGGAGATCTATGCCGACGAAGTAAAGGCAGCGCACGGTGCCACCATCGGCCAGCTCGACGAGCGTTCGCTGTTCTACCTGCGTTCGCGCGGTATCCCGCACGCCCAGGCGCGCAGCCTGCTCACGCTGGCCTTCTGCCGCGCGGCGCTTGCGTCGCTGCCCGGTGAGTCGTTGCGCGAGCACCTGGGCGAACGGCTGGCGTCCCACTTGCCGGCCGCCGTGACCGAATGACCCTGGAGTCCGCCATGAACGCCCGACCCGAAGCGGCCGCGCCTGCGCTCGATGTCGAGCGCATCCGCCGTGACTTTCCCTTGCTGTCGCGCACGGTGCACGGCAAGCCGCTGATCTATTTCGACAACGCCAATACCGGTCAGAAACCGGCGTCGGTCATCGAGGCGGTGGATCGCCATTACCGCGAGCACAATGCCAACGTGGCGCGTGCCGTGCATCTGCTGGGCGAGGAGGCTACGGGCGCCTACGAGGGCGCGCGCGACGCGATCGCGCGGTTCATCAACGCGCCGTCCCGCGACGAGGTGATCCTCACCTCGGGCACCACGCAGTCGATCAATCTGGTGGCCTACAGCTACGCGTTGCCACGCCTCAAGCCCGGCGATGCGATCGTCACCACGGTGATGGAGCACCACGCCAACATCGTGCCGTGGCAGCTCGTGGCCGAGCGCACCGGCGCCACGGTGAAGGCGGCACCGATCGACGCCGACGGCGAGCTGATCCTCGAGGCCTACCTGCGCCTGCTCACGCCCGAGGTGAAGCTGGCCTGCGTCGCCCACGTGTCCAACGTGCTGGGCACGGTCAACCCGGTGCGCGAAATCGCGCGCGAGTGCCGCAGGCGTGGCATCCCCCTGCTCGTCGACGGATCGCAGGCCGCACCGCACCGTCCCATCGACGTGCAGGCGCTGGGTTGCGACTTCTACGCCATCACCGGGCACAAGATGCTGGCGCCGACGGGCACGGGCGCGCTGTGGGCCCGGCGCGAACACCTGATGGCCATGCCGCCGTTTTTCGGCGGCGGCGAGATGATTCGCGAGGTACGCTTTGACGGCACGGTGTTCGCCGATCCCCCGCACCGTTTCGAAGCGGGCACTCCCAATATCGCGGGTTTCGCGGGCGTGTCGGCCGCGATCGATTACCTGCAGGGCATCGGGTTCGACCGCCTGAAAGCGTATGAGCAAGACCTGCTCGCCTACGCGACGGACGCCCTCGAACGCGTGCCCGGCGTGCGTATCTTCGGCCGGGCGAAGGAGAAGGAGCCGGTCATTTCGTTCCTTATCGAGGGGGTCCACGCGAACGACATGGCGACCCTGCTCGACCTGCAGGGCGTGGCCGTGCGTTCGGGGCACCACTGTGCGCACCCGCTGATGCAATTCTTCGGCGTGCCCGCGACCCTGCGTGCGTCGCTGGCGTTCTACAACACGAAGGCCGAAGTGGATGGCTTCATCGAGGCCATCGCGAAGGTGCGTACGCTGCTGCTCTGATCGGATCGTCCCGACGATTGGCTACAATCGGCCGATGGACATCCCGCACACCTTCCGCACGGCCACCGCCGCCGACGTTCCGCTCATCGCCGCCCTCGTGGAGTCGGCCTACCGCGGCGACGCCAGCCGCGTGGGCTGGACGACCGAAGCCGATTTCCTCCACGGCCGGCGCACCGACGTCGACGAAATCCGAACGCTGCTCACCGGGGAGAACGGCCGCTTCGTGCTGTTCGAGCGCGACGGTGAGCTGCTGGCGTCGTGCTACATCGAACGGCGCGAGGGCACGTGCTACTTCGGCATGTTTTCCGTGCATCCGCCGGCGCAGGGCACCGGTATCGGGCGCCTCGTCATCGGGGAAGTCGAGCGCATCGCCCGCGACGAATGGGCATGCCGACAAGTGGAAATGACGGTGATCGACATCCGTGCCGAGCTCATCGCGTGGTACGAACGGCGCGGATACCGGCGCACCGGCCGGCATGCGCCGTTTCCGTATGGCGACGAGCACTTCGGTCTCCCCCAGCGCGACGACCTGCGCTTCGAATACATGGTGAAGGACCTCCACGCATGAACGGCTGGATTCGCGTCGGCACCCGCAGCGACCTGCTGCCGGGAGAATATCGGGTGGTGTGGGATGGCGACACCGCGATCGCGGTCTACAACATCGATGGCGACCTCTATGCCATCGAAGACGTCTGCACACATGACGGCGGCGAGTTGGCGGGCGGCCCCGTCATCGGCTTCGAGGTGGAGTGCGTGCGCCACGGCGCCCGTTTCGATGTGCGCAGCGGCGGGGTCACCTGCCCCCCGGCCTACGAGCCAGTGACGACGTTTCCCGTGCGCGAGGCCGACGGGGCGATCTGGACGCGCGACGATCGGTGATCCGCCCGGGAGCCCGAGGGCTCCCCGTCTAGAAGTGGTAGACGAACGCGAGGGTTTCAGTCACCTGGCGCGTCGAACCGAACCCGCGCACCAGGGGGCTGTCGCCCGCGTTGCCGATCAGCTTGCCGTAAGACACGGCCAGCGCGAAACCGGTGTGCTGGGAGGTCGGGATGAACGCGTCGTACTCGAGGTCGACCATCTGCCGGCCGGCGCCGGGCTGCCATGCCCGGGTGCCGAGCGTGGCGGCTTCGGTCGCGTTGAGGCCGAAAAAGCGCCGCATCGCGGGGCCGTTCATGCCCTCGACCTGGATTTCCACCGAGTGCTGGATGTACCACACGTCGGGTAGCTGGTAGTCGGCGTAGAGGGCGACATAGGCGCCGGCGCCGTCCGTGTCGTGGGCGACGTGCCCGCCCACGCTGAAGCGCTTGGTGAAGGCGTATTCGAGGTAGCCGCCGCCCACGAAACGGGGCGACAGCGAGGCGACCTTGCCGCCGAGCGAGCCCAGGTCGTCGTGGGTGCGGCCCCACAGCCAGTTGCCGTAGATGCCGCCGTGCCATCTGTCGCCGTGGATCAGATCGATGGTGAGGCCGTCGGCGGTCGACAGTTCGCCCACGCCCGGCAATTCGATGTCCACGTAGGGAATGGCCTGGTTGCGGTGGTCGCTGGCGCCGGGCCAGGACGGCATCCGCTGCACGCCCGCGCCGAAGGCGTAGGTCGGGGTGGCGTCCTCCGCGTGAGCGGCGGCACAAGCCAGGAACGGGACGAGAAACGCCAGGAGCAGACCGCGCATGCGAGAAAACCGGGGGAGGGGACGTGAAGATGCCGAGGATGCCATAAAACCCCGTGATTACGCCGTTATCATGGGGAAAGGGATCGGAAAGAATGGTTCCGTAACCTCACGATCAATCCTCGCCAAGACGTATCCGGACGTGTCTAGTCATCTTTCCTGGAACATCCTCTGCGACTTCGACGGCACCATCGCCGTGGAAGACGTCATCGACTCCCTCCTGGACCGTTATGGCCGCCCGGGGTGGGAAGTCCTCGAGCGCGACTGGCGCGCCGGCGTCATCGGCTCCGCGGCCTGCATGGCGGGCCAGGTGGCCCTGCTGGACATGAGCCAGGACGAACTGCGCCGCCACCTGGCGGGCCTGCACATCGACCACGGCTTCGCCGCCTTCGTGAAGGCCGCCGACGACCTCGGCATGCCGCTGGAAATCGTCAGCGATGGCCTGGACCACGCGATCCACGCGATCCTCGCCAACCACGGTATCGGCGGCCTGCCCACCGTCGCCAACCACCTGCTGCAGGCCGGTCCGCGCCAGTGGAGCCTGACCTCGCCCTACAGCGTCGACGGTTGCCGCAGCGGCACCTGCAAGTGCGCTCGCGTATCCAACGCGAAGGCGCGCGGCGGCAAGACGCTGCTGATCGGCGATGGCGCCTCCGACTTCTGCGCGGCCGACCGCGTCGACTTCGTGTTCGCCAAGAACCGTCTGATCGAGCACTGCCGCGCCGCCGGCATCCCGTATGCGCCCATCGCCAGCTTCGACGAGGCGCGCGAATTGCTTCCCGCCCTGCTCGACGGCCGCCTGCCCCCGCAGACCGTCCTTCCCACGCTCGCGCCGAACTCCCAGGAAATCCCCGCATGAACGTTCTTTCCCGCAACCCCGATCTGGTCATCGACGACGCGACCCTGCTCGCGGACGAGGCGAAGTACTGCTCGTTCGGTGACACCGTGCATTACGTCGATCCGCCGAAGATCTTCCGTCACGCCGAAGGCAGCTACATCTACGACAGCGAGAACATCCCGTTCCTCGACCTGCAGATGTGGTATTCGGCCGTGAATTTCGGTTACGGCAACAAGCGCCTCAACGACCGCCTCAAGGCGCAGATCGACCTGCTGCCGCAGGTGGCCAGCCAGTACCTGCACCAGGGCAAGATCGAGCTGGCGAAGACCATCGCCGTCGACGCGAAGAAGAAATTCGGCCTCGACGGTCGCTGCCACTTCAACGTGGGTGGCGCGCAGGCGGTGGAAGATTCGCTCAAGCTCGTGCGTAACGCCCGCGGCGGCAAGAGCCTGATGTTCGCCTTCGAGGGCGGCTACCATGGCCGTACCCTGGGCGCGTCGTCCATCACCTCCAGCTACCGCTATCGCCGCCGCTTCGGCCACTTCGGCGAGCGCGCGCAGTTCATTCCGTTCCCGTACCCGTTCCGCCGCCCGAAGGGCATGACGCCGGAGGAATACTCCGACGCCTGCGTGCGCCAGTTCGAGCGCCTGTTCGAAACCGAATACAACGGCGTGTGGGATCCGAAGGTGAACGAAGCCGAATACGCCGCGTTCTACGTGGAGCCCATCCAGGGTACCGGCGGCTACGTCATCCCGCCGAAGAACTTCTTCATCGACCTGAAGAAGGTGCTCGACAAGTACGGCATCCTCATGGTCGTCGACGAAATCCAGATGGGTTTCTGGCGCACCGGCAAGCTGTGGTCGATCGAGCACTTCGGCGTGCAGCCGGACGTCATCGTCTTCGGCAAGGCGCTCACTAACGGTCTCAACCCGCTGTCCGGCATCTGGGCGCGCGAAGAGCTGATCAACCCGACCATCTTCCCGCCGGGCTCCACCCACTCCACGTTCAACTCCAACCCGCTGGGCACGGCCCTGGGCCTGGAAGTGATCCAGATGGGCCACGAGCTCGACTACGAGACCATGGTGGCGGCCAAGGGCAAGCACTTCCTCGAGGGTCTGCGCGACCTCCAGAAGCGCCACAAGGAAATCGGCGACGTCGACGGCCTCGGCCTCGCGCTGCGCGCCGAGATCTGCACCGACGACGGCTTCACGCCGAACAAAGCGCTGCTCGATCGCATGGTCGACATCGGCCTGGCCGGTGGGCTGACCCACAACGGCAAGAAGATCGGCCTCGTGCTCGACGTGGGCGGCTGGTACAAGAACGTGATCACGTTCGCCCCGTCGCTCGACATCAGCCACGACGAGATCGACCTCGCCATCTCGCTGCTCGACCAGTTGCTCACGCTGGCCAAGCGCGGCGGCTGATCCCCCGGAACCCCAGGTCCGATGGGCTTCGTGAACCAGCTCGAGCCGGATACCCTGCTCGAGCACTTCGCCCGCCATCCGCCACCGGGATTCGTTCCCCGCGTCGCGGCGGATGGTGCGCCGCTGTTCGTGACGCCGTTCGACCTGCTGACCACGGCCGACGACGACCTGCGCAAGCGGGTGTCGTCGTTGCCGTTACAGGGGGCGCTCAAGCGTTTGCTGACCCCGCGCACCTGTTTCGCCGGCACCACCGTCTCGGAATATTCCCTGTTCGCCGCGTCGAGCGATCCGGCAACGGTGGCGCGCGACTGGGCGGCGCGGTTCGGCCGTGAAAACCCGTTGCTGATCGTCAAGGACCTCGCGCTCGATTCCCCGTTGACCAGCCTCGCCGATCGCGCGTGGACGGCACGTTTCGTCGACGCCGCCCGTGACGAGGGTTACTTCGTGGTCGAGGGGCAGGCGCTGGCCTACGTGCCGATCGATTTCGCGTCGATCGACGACTACCTCGGTCGCTTGTCGTCGTCGCGACGCAAAGACCTTCGTCGCAAGCTGCGTTCGCGCGAACGGCTGCGCGTCGAGCGCGTACGCACGGGCGAGCCGTTCGCATCCGACGACCGCGTCGATGCGTACTACGCTCTGTTCGACAACGTCTACGCGCAGAGCGAGGTGCATTTCGACCGGCTCGGTCGCGACTTCTTCGCCGCGGCGTTGCGCGCGCCCGGCGGCATCGTGTTCGCCTATTACGACGGCGACGCGCTGGTGGGCTGGAACCTCTGCTACGAGCACGAGGGGAAGCTGCTCGACAAGTACGTGGGCTTCGCCTACCCGGCCGCCCGCGATCTCAACCTTTATTTCGTCAGCTGGTTCGTCAACCTCGAATACGCGCTGGAGCGCGGGCTCGCCTTCTACGTGGCCGGCTGGACCGATCCCGAGGTGAAGGCCCAGCTCGGCGCGCGTTTCCACGTAACGCGGCATGCGGTGTTCGTGCGCAACCGCCTGCTGCGCGCGGTGCTTCGCCGTTTCGCACATCATTTCGAATCCGATGGTCGCTGGGAGGCGCACGATGCGGCAGCCGGTTGTTCTTGACGTCGACGGGTCGGTGGGCGCTATCGCGCGCCGCATCGTGCTGCCGTTGCGCGAGTGGGAAGAGGGTGTCCGCTTCGGCTGCTCCGTCACGCAGCTGCGCCGTTTCGCCGTGGCGATCGGCGACGCGTTGCCGCGCGACCATGGCACGGTTTTCCTCGGCAGCGGCGACTTCCATCATCTCACCTGGCCGCTCGTCGAGCGGGTGCCGGGCACGGAAGGCTTCCAGGTGGTGGTGCTCGACAATCATCCGGACAACATGCGCTTTCCGTTCGGCGTGCACTGCGGTTCGTGGGTGCGTCGCGTGGCGATGATGCCGCGCGTCTCGCACGTGCACGTCATCGGTATCACCTCGTCCGACATCGGCCGCGGCCACGCCTGGGAGAATTACCTCGGGCCGCTGCGCGCTGGCAAGCTGACGTACTGGTCCAGCGGCGTCGACGTGGGCTGGGCGCGGCGCCTGGGCATCGGCAAAGCGTTCCGTACGTTCGCTTCGTCGGGCGCGATGGTCGACGCCTTCGTCGACATGCAGGCCGCGTCGACCGAGCCGGTCTACCTCTCGATCGACAAGGACGCCTACGCACCCGACGTGGCGATGACCAACTGGGACCAGGGCACGCTGAGCGAAGAGGGCGGCGCCGCGATCGTCGGTTCCGTCGCGGGTCGCGTGCTGGCCAGCGACGTCACCGGCGAGATCTCGCGCTACCGCTACAAAACCTGGTGGAAGCGACGGCTCAGCGCGATGGACGGGCAGGAGACGATCGACCCCGTGCGGCTGTGCGAATGGCAGGCGCAGCAGCATGCCTTGAACGTGCGCCTGCTATCGCTCATCCACCGCTGAGCGAACGGCTCACCAGCGGTCGATGAGGTGCTGTACGGCGAGGCTGGTCAACGCCACCGCCGCCCACACGCCCAGGCCGAGCAGGATCGGCCGCGGACCGGTCGACGCCATCTTGCGCAGGTCCGCCGACAGCCCGATGGCCGTCAGCGCCACCACGATCAGGCCTTCCGCGATCAGGTGGATCACCGGCAGCGCCGGCTCGGGCACCCAGCCCAAGGTGCGGATGGCCGACGCGACGAGAAACCACAGGATGAACCAGGGGAAGATCCGGGCGAGGCTGAAATCCGCCGAGCCGCCGCGTTTCTCACGCAGCGCCACCACGAACGCGATCGCCAGGCAGATCGGAATGATCAGGGTCGCCCGGGTGAGTTTCACGATGGTGGCGTAGTCGCCGGCGGCATGGCTGTAGGTATAACCGGCGGCCACGACCGACGAGGTGTCGTTGATCGCCGTGCCGGCCCACAGGCCGAAGCCGAGATCCGACAGGCCCATCCAGTGGCCGAGCGCAGGGAAGGTCAGTACGGCCACCAGGTTGAACAGGAAAATGGTGGAGATGGCGAAGGCCGTGTCGTGTTCGTCCGCCTTGACGATGGGTACCACGGCCGCGATGGCCGAGCCGCCGCAGATCGCGGTGCCCACGCCGACCAGCAGCTTCAGCATGTCGTGCACGCGCAGCAGGCGACCGAGCGCCAGGGCGACGAGGCCGGCGGCCGTCACGGTCGCGAGCGTGACCGAGAGCGATTCGGCGCCGGTCCGGGCGACCTGGGTGATGCTCAACCCGAAGCCGAGCGCGATGATCGACCACTGCAACACCTGCTTCGAGGCGAAGCGGATGCCAGGGGTGAAGCGAGCCGACGGCGAAAAAAACTGGCGCACGAGGATGCCCAGCACGATGCCGAAGACGGCGCCGCCGACCAGCGGTAGCCGGCGGCCGAGCGCGAAAGCCACGGCGGCGAGGCCGAAGGCGAGGGCGAGGCCGGGCAGGCGGGCAGGCGAAGCGGGGGTGGACATGGCAGGCATCCGTAGCGGGAACCCGTTCATTGTCGCGACGTGGATTCAATAAGCATATTGAAAATGACTTATTCAATGTATAAATGATACTTATGCAATCGGTCAGTCCTCGCCAGCTCGACGTGTTCGTCGCCGTCGCCACGATGGGCAGCGTGCGCAGCGCGGCGGAGCGGCTTTTCCTCAGCCAGCCGGCGGCATCGATGGCCCTGGGCGAACTGGAGCGCCAGATCGGGGCACCGCTTTTCGATCGTGAGCGCGGTCGCCTGCGCCTGAACGATCGCGGACGCGATCTGCTGCCGCTCGCGCGTGAACTGATCGAGCGCCACGCGGAGTTCGGGCGGCGTGCCCGGGGCGGCACCGCCGGCCTGACCGGCGAGATCGGGGTCGGCGCGAGCAACACGATCGGCAACTACCTGGTGGGCGACCTGCTCGGCCCGTTCGCGACGGCGTGGCCGGGCGTGTCGTTGCGCCTGGGCGTGGCGAATACCTCACGCATCGCCCAGGGCGTGCTCGATCACGATTTCGACGTCGGCTGCGTCGAAGGCCCGGTGACGCATCCGGCACTGGAGGTGCGACCGTGGCGCGACGATCGCCTCGTCGTCTGCGCCCGGCCGGGGCATCCCCTGGCGGCGCGCAAGCGGCTGCGTCGAGAGGATTTCGCGAACGAGCGCTGGGTATTGCGCGAGCGCGGTTCGGCGACACGGTCGCTCAGCGAGCGGGCGTTGGCCGAATTGCCCGAAGGACGCACGGTGCTGGAACTCGACCAATCCGAGGCGATCAAGCAGGCCGTGATCGCCGGGCTGGGCATCGCCTGCCTTCCTGAGGTCGCCGTGACCGACGCGGTGCAAACAGGTCGCCTCGCGGTGCTACCGACGCCGTTCCTCGATTTGCGCCGCACGTTGTCGTTGCTGGTGCATCGGCAGCGTTATCGAGGCGCGGTGCTTGAAGCGTTTCTGGCGACCGTGGCGTCGAGGTAAGGCCCGTTCGCCGATACCCCGAGCCATCGCGAGAGCGCCCCAGCGCAACGGTGCCCGCGATCGCGCAAAAAAAAACGCCGCGGAAACCGCGGCGTTTTTCGTCCAGCTAACGACCGGCGATTACCAGATCTTTACCTGCTTG
>CAJYHU010000456.1 GCA_913774655.1 uncultured Luteibacter sp.
GTTGACTGTACACATCATGCTTCCATGCTTCCTCCAAACGTGCCTACACACCACAATAGTTTCCTACACACCACAATAGTTTCCTCCATACTACAGTAGAACGCCTGTAGTATTTTCTTTAAATGTATCAGCAAGTGTAATACAAGATTTTGGAAAAACACAGTGCTCAGGAAAATAATTTTCTGTTGAAAATGCAGGAAAATAGTTCGAACGGCACATTTCTTAACATTGAAAGCTACAGTTGACTGAGATATACAAATCGGATATCAGTATCCGCCACCACCATATAGAAGAATAAATGATTACTACTCCTACAATGGAACGAATACATTGGGTAACATATCAAACTTTGGAGCCACACACCATAGAACAAAAACATAATATGCTATATATGCACTGGATATGTCAATAGTTAAACATCAAATATTTTTGCAACAGGAACTTCCCAATATGCATGTGAGCATGCACTTCTGAAAGTTCTTACTACTCCTGCCAATGACAGTACAACTTCTATCAATCATCTGTGAAGGAAAATAAAAAGTAATTATGACCTTCTTTTCCCCCAACTCAAAAAAAGGCCGCCCGTCATGGGCGGCCAATATCTGGGGAAACTTACTGCGTTTTTTCGTTATGCGATGTCAGAGCGTGAAGTCGTAACGGGCGCCGAACCGGACGTAGCGTGGATCCTGGAAGGAGCGGGCACGCTTGTAGTTGGGGTTGGGCAGGCCTGACGCCGTCTCTCCGGTTTCGAAATACTGGGTCGCGCGCTGCTTGCCCAGGATGTTGAAGACGTCCATCGTGAACGACAGCTTGTGATCGGCGAATGCCGGCTTCCAGGCCGCGCTCATGTCGAGCGTGTAGGTCCACGGCGTGCGGCCGAACGTGCCACGCTTGGCCGGCTCGCCGTTGCACCAAAAGTAGTTGTTCTTGTAGTTGAACGGGTCGCCACCCGCCGAGCTCGGGCGCAGCCCCAAACAACTGACCGGGTAGCCCGACGCGATGCGGGTCACCGTGGAGAACTGCCACTCGTCGGTCGGCGCGAACGTGCCGTACACGCGCAACTGGTGCTTCTGGTCGTTCGGCAGGTCGCCGTTCGTGTTCTCCATGATCTCCGGGAAGTCCCAGCTCTCGGTGGTCGACACGTCCGCCTGCACGATATTGGAATCAAGCTGGCCTTCGGAGTTGCCGAAGCTGCGCGAGTACGTGTAGTCGACCTTGCCATACCACTTGTCGCTGAACTGGTGCTCCAGGTACAGGTCGATCATGTAGTAAGAACGCTTCGCCTTGGGCTCGCCGATGTCGGCGGCGGTCAGCGGCACGCTGAGGTACTGGCCCGGGGTCGGTGCCAGCGTGAAGGTATTGGCGCGACCCGGGTTGAACAGCCAGCAACCCGTGCTGGCGGCGATACCGGCGGCCACCTGGGCGCTGAGGCCGTTGCGATCGCCCCAGGCCTGAAGCGGCCGCGGATCGCAGGTGTCGTCGATCAGGCTGCGCAGTCGGCGATACATCGCCTTGGCGCCGCCCGTCCAGTTGTCACCCAACTGCTTGTCGAAGCCCAGGATGTACTCATCCTGGTAGTACGAGTGCAGCTTCTGGGCCGACACGGTCTTGGCGTCGGGCGGGGTGCCGTTCGCGCCGTTGTTGAAATAGACGCCCGACCACGGGCCCTGGCCCAGGCCGGTCGGCACGCCGGTCACCGGATCGATGCCGGTGAAGCTGAAGTACTGGGACGGGTAGCTGGACGGACCGGCACCACGCACCGCGACGGAGGTGGGCAGGCCCAGGTGGTAGCGACCCGCGTTAGCGTAGATCTTCAACGTGCTGTCGCCATAGACGTCCCACGACGCGCCCAGTCGCGGATCCAGCTGGTGGCGGGCGTTCGCGTAGGCCTGGCCCGCGCCGTTGTAGTTCGTGAACTGCTCGTTGCGCAGGCCGATGTAGCCATGCCAGCGATCGGTGATCTGCCAGTTGTCTTCGACGAACTGCGAACGCTGGTTGGTGCGGGCCGAGGTGCCCGTCGAGAGCGCGGTGGACTCCACGAAGTAGCCGTTCGGGAAATCGGCGGGGTTGTAGAGGGCGGGACTCAGGCCGAGGCTCGTGAGTCGGTCGCGGATCGCCTGTCCGTCACCCAGGTCGTTGTAGTTGTAACCCGTGCCACCAACGGGCACCGCACCCCAGGTCGCGCGGAGCACGTAGTTATCCATGCCGGCGCGCAGATCGTGGTCGCCCAGGCGATACTCGATCGACGCGCTCCAGCCGCGCGTGCTGTCCTTGGATCCCGGCAAAAGGGACGTCGTCGCGCCGACGGTACAGCCGGTCTGCGGGTTGCCGGCGAACGCGACGCGGTTATCCGTGATGCTCGGGCACGCTGTGCCGGAGGCCGACGTTACCGTCTGCTGATGGTCCGAGTTCGAGCGGCCGTACATCGCGCTGAGGGTGAGGTCATCGGTGATATAGCCGGTGTAGTGGCCGATGTACGTCTGGCCGCCCGGCGTACCGTTGGTCTGGGTGCCGTTGTAGTTCTTGGTGTACTGGTGGCCGAGGTACGGACCGCGACCCGTGGTGTAGTTGTAGGCGTAGATCGACGAGTCGGTGGTCTCGGTATCGCCGATGCCGGTGAACTCGAGGATGTTGTTATCGGTGATGTTCCAGTCGATCTTGCCCAGCCAGCGGCTGATCTTGCTGGTGTCGCGCTCGTCGTCGCTGACGGTGGATGGGCCGGTGTATTTGCCGGTTTGCTTGATCCAGTCGGCGGCGGCGAAGAAGAACAGCTTGTCCTTGATCAGGGCGCCACCGAGCGAGCCGGAGTACTGCAGGTTGTCCTGGTCGCGCTGCGCGTAGAGGTTGCCGCGTTGATACGGGGTGCCGTTGCGGAGGTTGACGTTGCGCGGCTGCTGCTGCAGCTGGCTCGGCGACCACAGCACCTGGATGTCGCCCTTCCATTCGTTCGAACCGCGCTTGGACACGACGTTGATCACGCCGCCGGTCGAACGGCCGTATTCCGCGCCGTAGCCGCCGATGAGCACCTGCTCCTGGTCGATGGCGTCGTAGGGCAGCTGGCGCGAACTCACGCCCGTGAGCGGGTTCGTCGCCTGGAAGCCGTTGATGTAGTAGGCGTTCTCCGAGGCCGATGAACCGCCGAAGGACAGCGCGTTGCCGTAGCCGCGGGCTGCCGGCGTGGTGCCGGGGGCGAGCAGCGCGACCGAGCTGATCGACGTGCGTGCGATGGGCAGCTTGTTGAGCTGGTCGGCGGTGAGCACGGTGCGCGAGTCGACCGAGCTGACGTCGATGCTGGGCAGGGCGTTGGCGGTGACCTGCACGCCGCCCAGATCCGTCGGGCTGGCCGAGGCCGTGGCGGCCGCGAACGACACCTCGGTGCCCTGGGCGATCTGCGTGGATACATTCTTGTGCGAGTCGACGACGGCGCCGTTGTGCATCAGGCTGACCGTGTAGTTGCCGATGGGCATCGAGTTCGCGCGATAGCGGCCGCTGGCGTCGACGGTGATGTCGCGGCGCAGGCCGGTGTCGGTGTTTTCGATGTGCACGACGTCACCCGGCGTGGCCGAGCCGAAGATCGAGCCGGTGGCGTTGCTCTGTGCGGCGGCGCTGCCGGCGCCACCGATGGCGACGGCGATGGCGGTGGCGAGGACGAGTCGTCGCCGGTGGCGAGCGAGCGGACGTGTGATGGACTGCATGGGACCTACCCTCCTGGAAACGTGTGGACGAAGCGACCCTCATCCGCGCGGCACGCGGACGTTCCACCCTCGCGGGCGGGACGGGTCACGGGGTTGGAAAAGCGTCTCAAGCGCCGTTCGCCTCTTCGTGGGCACACGGCGTAAGACGTCAAGGCAAGCGGACGGGCGCGCCCTGTGCGGTGGGTAGGAGCCAAAGCGGGTGTGGCATGTCGGTTCTCCCCAAAACGAGCAAACGCCGGATGGCGAAAGCCGGTTAGCGTGTTCACCTGCCCCTGGAACACGCGTGGCCGACGGCACCGAATCGATGCGTGAAAATAACGTAAACCCCTGTTACTCAAGGGAACAATAAGAATAAGTCCTAGGCAGTTTCTTGCGCCTCATGGCAAGATATTGCGATATCTCGCGACGTCGCGGCCTTGCGCGTGTTCCTTGCCGGATCGACTCACTCCGCTTAGCGTCAGGCGCATGGAACTCGTCATCACCCTTCTCGTGCTGTTGCTCGTCGTGGCCTTGTCCGGTGCGCTCGTGCGCGTGCTGCCGTTCCGGTTGCCGCTGCCGCTGATACAGATCGGCCTGGGTGCCTTTCTCGCCCGGCCGCTGGGCGTGCGTCTGGACTTCGACCACGAACTGTTCTTCCTGCTATTTATCCCTCCGCTGCTGTTCGCCGACGGCGCCCGGATTCCCAAGCGTGAGTTGTTCCACCTGCGCGGACCGATCCTCGCGCTGGCGGTGGGCCTGGTGTTCTTCACCATCGTGGGCATCGGCTACGTCGTGCACTGGATGATTCCGCCGGTGCCGCTCGCGGTGGCGTTCGCGCTCGCCGCGGTGCTCTCGCCGACCGATGCGGTGGCGGTGTCGTCGATCACCGGCGGCACGAAACTGCCGCCTCGCCTGGAGCACATTCTTTCCGGCGAGGCGTTGCTCAACGACGCATCGGGCCTGGTGGCGCTGCAGTTCGCCGTGGCCGCCGAACTCACGGGTCGTTTCTCGCTGCCGGGCGCGGCGCTGGATTTTTGCCTGATGTCGGCCGGCGGTATCGCCGCGGGTATCCTCGTGGGCCGCACCTTCGTGTTGTTCCGCCGGCGGCTGGTGCGCTGGAGCGACGAGGTCGATCCGGCGAGCCAGGTGGTGATGCTCCTGCTGTTGCCCTTCGCGGCCTATCTGCTCGCCGAACACTTCGGCGCGTCGGGCATCCTCGCCGCCGTCGCCGCGGGCATGACGCTGAGTTTTACCGACGTCGGCAAAGGCAGCTACGTGGCGACGCGCATGCAGACCATGGCGGTGTGGTCGATGGTCGAGTTCACCTTCAACGGCCTCATTTTCCTCCTGCTCGGCATGCAGCTGCCCGGCATCGTCGGTGGCGCGAAGCTCGATCTGGCCCAGGCGGGCGGGGGCGAGCTGTGGTATCTCGCCGGCTACGTCGTGGCGATTACCCTGGCCCTCGTGGTGCTGCGCTTCGTCTGGGTGTGGGTGTCGCTGCGTTTTTCCTTCGTGCGTGCACTGCGCAAGGGCGAGACGCGTCCCAAGGTCGGCACGCGGCTGGTCTGGACGACGGCGCTCGCGGGCGTGCGTGGCGCCATCACGATGGCGGGCGTGTTGTCGCTGCCCCTGATGAAAGACGAGGGCGTGCCGTTTCCCACGCGCGAGCTGATGATCTTCCTCGCTTCGGGTGTGATCCTGTGCACGCTGGTGTTGGGCGCCATCGGGCTGCCGTTGCTGGTCCGCGGCCTTCGGTTGCCCGGCGAAGACCCGCGCATACGCGAAGAGCGCAAGGCACGCGCGCTTGCCGCCGAGGCCGCGTTGCGCGGTATCGGCGAACACCACAAGCGCGTCGAGGCGGAAGGTGACGAGCATGCCATCGCGCTGGCGTCGCGCGTGGCGGCGCGGATCATGGGCGACTACCAGCAGCGCCTGGAAGCCGCCGGCGAGGAAGGCGAGGTACCCGAACGGGCGCGCGCCGAAGCCGGCACTGAACGCACGCTGCGTCTGGTCGCCTTACGCGCCGAACGCGACGAGCTGCGCGCGTTGCGCCGTCGCCACGAGATCAACGACGAAACGCTGCGTACGCTCGTGCACGAAATCGATCTGGCCGAAGCGGCGCTTGTCGGTCTGCACCATGGCTAGGGCAGGCCGAAGAATCGTTCGGCCGTGCGCGTGGTCGATTCGCCCAAGGTCTCCGGCGATTCGCCGCGATCGCGTGCGACCTCATCGCGGATGTGCGCGAGGTACATCGGTTCGTTGCGTCGGTCCTTGGGCATCGGGCGTAGCGTGCGAGGCAGCAGGTAAGGCGCATCTGTCTCGATCATCAGCCGGTCCGACGGGATGCGCTTGACGAGCTCGCGCAGGTGTGCGCCGCGGCGTTCGTCGCAGATCCACCCGGTGATGCCGATGTGGCAGTCCAGGTCGAGGTAATCGCGCAGGGCATCGCCGTCGTCGGTGAAACAATGCACCACCGCGGCCGGCACCCGGTCGCGGTAGTGCCGCAGGATGGCGATGAAATCGGGGTGCGCGTCGCGCTGGTGCAGGAACAGCGGCTTGCCCACTTCGACCGCGATCGCCAACTGACGTTCGAACACGTCGCGCTGTACGTCCCGGGGCGAATAGTTGCGGTTGTAATCGAGCCCCGTCTCGCCGACCGCGCGGACCTCGGGTTCGGCCACGAGCCGGCGCAGCACCTGGTCGGTGGCCTCGTCGTAGTCGATCGCATGGTGCGGGTGCACCCCGGCGGTGGCGAACAACCGCCCCCCGCTGCGCCGGGCCAACGCCAGCGCCTGCTCGCTGCCCTCGCGCGACGCGCCGGTCACCACCATGCGTTTTACCCCGTGGGCGCAGGCCCTTTCGAGCACGGCGTCAAAATCCTGACGAAAGGAATCGTGGGTGAGGTTCGCGCCGATGTCGATCAAGTCCATGATTTGCTTTGCTTTGGGACGAGGGTTGGAAGGGCGTTCGCGCGCGTTATCCGCGCGCAACATGATGAATTTAAACGCATAGATGCTTGTGCATCGAGTCTTTACGCAACTTTTCGCCTAGGCCATCCGGAAACGAAAAAAGTTACCGTCAAAAGATTGACGTTCGTATTTTCGTGCTGTTAGGTTCCAGAGACGGTCGTCATGAAGACGACGTCCAGGGAGCGCGTGCAGGGGAAGAAGACCTTTCGGCAGGGGTTGCCCAAGCGGGCATCCAAGGGAAGGCGACCGGCAACCGGTCGTCTGCCATCAGCACCAGCAGCAGGGGTAGTGCATATGGTAATTCGCAATCGCGCGAGGATGCTTGTCGCCTCGATGTTTCTGGGCCTCGTGCCCGCCGCCGCATTCGGGGCCGACACGGCGTCCGTCGGCAAGATCAACGTCTCGAACCTTCGTGCGCCGGGCGGCTACGACCGCTTCATCGTCACCTACCGCGACGGCACCCGCGAACGCACCAGTGCGTCCGCCGCGACCCAGGCGGTCTCGGCCGCGCTGTCGCGAACCTCGGCCACGAGTGCCTCTCTTCGCGCCGGCCAGGGCATGGCGGCCATACAGGCGACCTACGCACGCAAGCTCGCCACCGGCGCCGACCTGGTGCGCACCTCCCGCAAGCTCTCGCGGACCGACGCCGATGCGCTGATCCGCCAGATCGCCGCCGATCCGGCGGTGCGCCACGTCGAGGCGGACATCATCATGCGCCCGGGCGATGACATCCGCGCGACGGCGGTCAGCCCGTTCGTCCCCAACGACGCCAACTACCAGCGCTACCAGTGGCACCTGCGCCCGGCCGACGGCGCGTCCGAAAAGATCGGCAGCGACACCACGTCGTTCGCCAACCTCGGCGGCAGCAACGTGGCCAACGCCTGGAACCTCGCCGACGGCGAGGGCGTGGTCGTGGCCGTGCTCGACACCGGCATCACCCAGCACCCCGACCTCGACACCTCGCTCGCCGACGCGGGTTACGACTTCATCACCGACGCGTTCTACTCCGGGCGCAGCACCGACGGGCGCGTACCCGGCGGTTGGGATCCGGGCGACTGGACCACCGAAGACAAATACCTCGCCGCCAACGGCGGTTGCATCGACCCGTCGCAGGGCGACCAGCAGGAAGACTCCAGCTGGCACGGCACGCACGTGTCCGGCACGGTCGCCGAGCTTACGAACAACGGTACCGGCATGGCCGGTACCGCGTACCGCGCCAGAATCCTCCCGGTGCGCGTGCTGGGCCATTGCGGCGGCCTGAGTTCCGACATCGCGGACGCGATCGTCTGGGCCGCCGGCGGTCATGTCGACGGCGTGCCCGACAACA
>CAJYHU010000457.1 GCA_913774655.1 uncultured Luteibacter sp.
ATCCACCAAGGCCTACATCGATACCTGGGTGATCCGTTGGTTCTTCCGCCATCCCATGCACGTGCAGAAAAGCGCCGACGGCTACCTGGCGATGTTGCGCGAGCGCGGGTTCCGTTTCGACCCGACGCAGGTGTCCCTGCCCTACCTGTGGTGGAGCCGGGCGAAGGACTTCGGCCTGGCCGAACGCTGGAGCATCAAGGCGCCGCCGCCCCCGGGCAAGCGCGACGAAACCCTGGTCAATGTCGCCGCCCGCAAGCCAGTCGACGCGTGAGCGCCTACCTCCACGCCCTGGGCGTTACCTGCTCGCTCGGCCACGGCAAGGCGGCCGTGGCGCGCGCCCTGTTCGAAGGATCGCCGCACGGCCTGTATGCACGCGACGGATGGGTGCCGCGACGCGCGCTGCCCGTGAGCGAGGTGAGCGCCCCCCTGCCCGGCGTGCCGGAGGGCCTCGAACACCACGATACGCGCAACCACCGGCTGCTCACCGAAGCGGTCGGGGAAATCGGCGCCGAGGTGGCCGCGGCTATCGCGCGTTTCGGGGCGCATCGCATCGGCGTGGTGATCGGCACCAGCAATACCGGCATCGAGGAAGCGACGGACCACATCGCCGCCCATGGCCGCGACGGCGCCTGGCCGGGAGCCTACCGCTACAACGGGCAGGAACTCGGCGCGCCGGCGGCCTTTGTCGCCGAGTGGCTGGGCCTGGGCGGACCCTGCCATGGGCTGTCCACCGCCTGCACCTCGGGCGCCCGCGCGTTGATCACCGCCCGTCGCCTGCTACGGCTCGACCTCTGCGACGCGGTGATCTGCGGCGGCGCCGACACCTTGTGCCGCCTGGCGACGCATGGTTTCCACGCACTGGAGGCGATGGCGGACGAACGCTGCCAGCCGTTCGCGGCAGCACGCAGCGGCATCCACATCGGCGAGGCGGCCGCCGTGTTCCTGATGACGCGTGAGCCCGGACCCGTGACGTTCAGCGGCAGCGGTGCCAGCTCGGACGCGTACCATATGTCGTCCCCCGAGCCCGACGGGCGGGGCGCCAGCGAGGCCATGCGGGCCGCGCTCGCCTGCGCCGGTCTCGACGCCACGAGCATCGATTACGTGAACCTGCACGGCACCGCCACCGAACACAACGACGCCATGGAGAGCCACGCGATGCAGGCCGTGTTCGGCAACGGCGTGCCGTGTTCCTCCACGAAGTGGCTCACCGGCCACACCCTGGGCGCGGCGGGCGCGCTGGAGGCGGCGTTCTGCTGGCTGTCGCTCACCGATCCCGAACGGCGCCTGCCGCCGCACCCACACGGGCACGCGATCGACCCCGCGCTCGCCCCGCTGGCGTTCGTCGCCGCGGGCGACCGCCTGCCGCCGGGCCGCCGCCACGTCATGAGCAATTCGTTCGCGTTCGGCGGCAATAACGCGAGCCTTGTCTTTTCCCATACCGCATGACGACCTGGACCATCGACCAACTCCTGCCCCACGCCGGCCGCATGATCTGGCTCGACCGGGTCGTCGCCTGGGACGCCGAATCCATCGTCTGCGAGCGCACCGTCCGGCCCGGCGCGCATTCGGTACAACCGGGCGGGCTGCCTGCCTGGGCGGGCATCGAGTTGATGGCCCAGGCCATCGCCGCGTGGAACGGCTGCCAGGTGTTGTCCGCCGGTGGCCACATACGGCCGGGTTTCCTGCTCGGCACGCGGGGCTACCGGTCGAACGTGGCGTACTTTCCGATTGGCGGCGTCCTGCGCGTGCATGCGGTACGCGTCTTCCACGACGACGACGGGATGGGCTCGTTCACCTGCCGCATCAATGCGGCCGGCGTGGCGGCGGACGCCCGCCTGACGGTCTTCAGCCCGCCCGACCCCGCGCCCTTCCTCGATCCCCACAACCCCATCGACCCCAAGGCCACCTCATGACCGACACCGTCCTCGTCACCGGTTCCAGCCGCGGCATCGGCCGCGCCATCGCCCTCGACCTCGCCCGCACCGGCTATGACGTGGCGGTGCATTGCCGGTCGCGGCGCGACGAAGCGGAGGCCGTACAGGCCGAGATCGTGGCCCTCGGGCGGCAGGCGCGCGTGCTGCAGTTCGACATCGCCGACCGCGCGGGCACCGCCGCGGCGCTCGACGCCGACATCGCGGCGCACGGCGCGTTCTACGGCGTGGTCTGCAACGCCGGGCTGACCCGCGACGGCGCGTTTCCCGCGCTGAGCGAGGACGACTGGGACAGCGTGCTGCGCACCAACCTCGACGGCTTCTACAACGTGCTACATCCGTTGGTGATGCCGATGATCCGTCGCCGCGCGCCGGGACGCATCGTCTGCATCACCTCGGTCTCGGGCCTGATCGGCAACCGTGGCCAGGTGAACTACAGCGCGTCGAAGGCCGGCGTGATCGGCGCGGCCAAGGCGCTGGCCGTGGAACTGGCGAAGCGGAAGATCACGGTGAACTGCGTCGCACCGGGCCTCATCGACACCGACATGCTCGAGCCGGAGGTGCCGGTGGAACACATCCTCAAGGCGATCCCGATGGAGCGTACGGGCACGCCCGAGGAAGTGGCCGCCGCCGTGCGCTTCCTCATGAGCCACGAAGCCGGTTACATCACCCGCCAGGTGCTGGCAGTGAACGGCGGCCTCTGCTGATTCGTCGCATCCGCTCGCCGGACCGATCGCGCGTCGTATCCTGACGCCATGCGTTCCCTCCGTCACCTCGCCCAGTCCGACCGTTTCG
>CAJYHU010000458.1 GCA_913774655.1 uncultured Luteibacter sp.
GCGTACAAGCAGGTGGCGGCCACCGCCAAGGATCTCGGGCTCGACCTGCAATCGTCGGCGCTCGGCTTCAGCGCGATGTCCGCGGCCGCGAGCGCCAACGGTATCTCGATGAAGGATCAGCAGGCGATTTTCCAGGGGCTGGCTCGGGACGCCACGGTGCTGCACCTGTCGGCGGACCAGACCGGCCGTGCAATCACCGCGCTGAGCCAGATCTTCGGCAAGGGCAAGATCCAGGCCGAGGAACTGCGCGGCCAGCTCGGCGACGCGATTCCCGGCGTCGTGCCGCGCTTCCAGCAGGCCGTGCTGGCGATGACGAAGGGCACCGATCTCGCCGGCAAGTCCTTCGACAAGCTGCTGCAGGACGGCGACCTGAGCGTGCAGCGGTTCCTGCCCGCGTTGGTGCAGGCGCTGAACGAGACGGGCAAGGGGGCGGAACAAGCCGCCGGCGGCCTGAATGCCACGCTCAATCGCCTTTCGACCGCCTGGTTCAACCTGAAGGGCGACGTTTCGGGCGGACTCTTCAGCGACGTCACCATTGCGAGCGTCGACCTGCTGGCGCGCAACCTGGACCACCTGGCGAGTATCGCCGGGGTGGTGGGCGGTGGCGTGCTGGCCCGCCTCGCGGGTGGCGCCCTCGGTTCCGCCGCCGGCGGTGCACAGCAGCTCTATCAGCAGAACATCCTGGGGCCGCGCATGGCGGCCGATGCGGAAGCCTCGGCGGCAAGGATGGCCCGGGCCACCGCAACGGCCGCCGCGGCCGACGTGAAGGCTGCGGAAGCCGCTCTCGCCCGCAACGCGGCGTGGCAGGCGTCGGCCTCGGTCTCGGCGGAGGCTTCGCGTGACGCCCTCGCTGTCGCCTACGCGAACAACGAGGCAGCGCAGGCCACGCTGGCACACCAGGCCGGCGCCGCGACGTTGTCGGCAAACCTGCGCGCCCAGCGCATCGCCTCGGTCGAGGCGGCGGTCGCGCAGCGGGAGCTTGCTCAGGCCCAGGCGAACTATGACGCGGCTATCGCCAGCGGGTCGGTCGCCATGGAGCGGCAGATCGTGCTGGAGAACCAGCTCATCCGGGCCCGCGCCGCGGAGGCCGTTGCGACCGATGCGGCGGCGCTCGCAAACACCCGTGCCGCCGAGGCGGCTGCGGCCTCCGGCGTGTATGCCCTGGCCCAGCGCGGCGCGGCAAGCCTCGGCAACCTGGCGCTCGGCCTCGTCGGCGGCCCTTGGGGTGCGGCGGTCGCTGCCATCGGCGCCGTGGGCTACGCCATCTACGACACGCAGAAGCGGTCGGAGGACTACCGTCGCGAGACGGACGAGCTGGTGAAGTCGATCCAGCAGGTGCGTGAGGAGGCTGAGCTCGCCGCCAAGTCGTTCGGTTCGCTCGACGGCTCGATGACGTTCAAGCAGGGCATCGAACAGTACAAGCAGGAGGCCGACGCGGTATCGCAGCAGCGAGCTGCGCTCGCCGATCTTCAGGCCCAGGCGGACGCCATCCGCACGCGCATCGCCAGCCGCAGCAGCGGAACCGCGGGCGGCGCGTTCGCCAACCTGTTCGACCAGCGGGAACTGGACGGGGTAACCCAGCGCATCGAGGCGTTGCAAGGGCAGATTGGCCCCGCCGCCACGGCAGTCGATGCCCTGGGCAACAAGCTGTCGGGTGTCCTGGCGCCGTCGATCGGCGACGTCAAGCACGCCCTGAACGAGTTGGCCAACGGAAAGTCGCTGATCGACGTGGTCTTCGACCTCTCCTCGGGCGCCGATAAGGGCATCGCCTCCGCCGACGCTGCACTGGCGAGCCTGCGCACGGGGCTCCAGGCGTTCCAGGCGGGCACGAAGGAGTTGACCGATAAGGCCGCCACGGACGGACTCAACAACGCTCAGAAGGCGGCATACCTCTACCAGCAGCGCCTGAAGGACATCGACAAGCTGCCCGTCAACCAGCGGGCCGGGGCGCGTTCTTCGCTCGACGAGGGTTACACGCCCTACCTCCAGGCGGCGCAGCGGCTGGATGCCGCCGACGCGGCGAAGAAGGCGGCCACCGAGGCCACCAACCAGGCTCGCCAGTGGAAGCAACAGGCCGACTCGCTCAACCAGTCGTTGCAGCAGACCCACAACGAACTGACGGCCCAGCTCGGCAGCGCCCAGCACCTGACGCCGGCTGAAAAGCAGTTGCAGGACATCGTCGGGGGCACGAGCGACGCGTACAACCACGCGAGCGCCGCGCTCAAGGCGAAGATGCTGGCGCAGGCTCAGGCCAACGCCGAGCTGTCCAAGTCGATCGTGCTTCAGCAGCAGGAAGCGGCGGCTACGGCGCGCAGCACGGCGTTGCAGGAGCAACTGGCGGCGCGCATCCAGCGGCAGACCGAGGCCAACGACGTCGCCTCGGCAAGCGTGGGCCACGGGCAGGAGCTGACCCAGCAGTTGCAGGACGAGCTGCGCATCCGCCAGGAATACGACCGGCAGCGGCAGCAGTACGACAAGGAAGCCGGTCGCCTTGCCCCTGGCGTCGCAGGTTCGGTTGGTTCGGACCAGTACAACGACGACATCGCGCGCATGCAGGCCAGTCAGCTGCAGGAGCTGGCGATCTATCGCGCCGGCGTGCAACAGCGGCTGGACGCGGAACACGACTGGCGCAACGGTGCCCAGGCGGCGCTGGAGGACTACGCCGCGTCCGCGGCCAATGCCGCCGGCCAGACGCAGCAGGCCTTTTCCAATGCGTTCGGCACGCTGGAGGACGACCTCGTCAAGGGCAAGCTCAACTTCACGAGCTTCGCCAATTCCGTGATCGAGGACATGTTGCGCATCCAGGTCCGTGGCGGCCTTGGCGTCCTTGCTCAGTACGGCACCCAGGCGCTGGGCTCGCTCTTCGGCTACGACGCCTCGGGCGGCGCAGGTACGTCGACGTACAACGCCCTCGGCGCAGTCACGCACGTGGCCTTTGGCGGCGGCAAGGCAACGGGTGGAGCCACCGCAGGCGGCACGCTGTACGAGGTGGCGGAGCGGGGACCGGAGCTCTACCAGTCGGGCGGCCGTACGTACCTGCTCTCGGGCCAGGACGGCCACGTTACGCCGGCCGGCGGTGGCGGTGCATCCGCGCCGATGGCGTCCGCACCAGGGTTCACCGTGAACATCATCAACAACGCCCCCGTGCAGGTCACCCAGAAGCAAGGGCGCGACTCGAACGGCATGCCGACGATCGACGTTCTCATCGACGCGATCGACGCTGGCCTGGCCGACCGTGTTTCTGCCGGACGGAGCCGTACCGGCAACGCGATGGCACAGCGCATGGGCACCAACATGGCGACGAACCTCTGATGGCAACCATCCCCTCCTGGCCTGCGACGCTGCCGGCACCCGCGATCGATGGCTACAGCGTCAAACCCAAGCCCACGTTCGTCCGCACGGATATGGACAGCGGGCGGGCGCGGAACCGACGGCGGTTCGTCACCGGGGCCACCGAGTTCCAGCAACGCTTCCGCATGACCCAGTCGCAATTGGCGATATTCGAGGCCTGGTTCGAGAACGAGGCCTTCGGCGGCGCGGCGGACGCGATGATGCCCATGATTACCGGCCAGGGAAAGGTGATGGTCCAGTGCGAGTTCACCGACACCTATCAGCGAACGGCCGTACCCGGATCGAAGCTCCACGACGTGACGCTCTCGCTGTCGACCTACTCGAAGTTGGTGCCCAATGGCTGATTTCTCGGAAGCCATGAAGGAGGCCTTCGCCTCGAACCCGCGAGGCGAGGTGATCCTGGAAACGATCGAGTTCGTGCACCCCTCATTCGTGGACGACGACGACAGCCCGACGGCGATTCGATTCGTTCGGGATGGATCCGACCTCTTCGCGGCGCTTGAGGCCACCGCACCTGTCCAGGCAGGCCAGACCGTCCAGTTCACCGCGTTCCCCTTCGACGTGGTGCTCCCGGGCTTCGAAGAGTGGCAAACGCCGAGCTTGACCATCACCGTCGACAACGTCGGGCGGGAGATGACCGGGCAACTGGAGGCGGCCACGCAGTCGTCGGACCCCATCATCGTGATCTACCGGCCCTACCTGCTGACGGACCTATCCGGCCCGCAGATGGACCCGCCGATCCAGATGACGATCCTAAAGGCCACGGCGGACCTGATGAAGGTCAGCTTCACCGCCACCCTGGACGACGTGACCAACGTGCCGTTCCCGCGGCGCCTGTACACGCCCGACGACTTTCCGGGGCTCGTGCGATGACGCCGGCAGAGGTCCGCCGGTACGTCGGCTTGCCCTACCGGGCGGGAGCGGAAGGCCCCGGCGAATACGACTGCCGTGGGCTCGTCCGTGCGGTCCTCCGGGATCACTTCGGTAGGGACGTGCCGGTATTGCCCGTCGGCGGCGACCTGGGCGCGCTGTGGGCGGCCTCGGTGGCATCCGGTGAGTGGGGGACGGTCAACGCCCCGTGCCCCGGCGATGCCGTGGTCATGCGCGGCGGCGATGACCCGCACGTGGGCGTGTACTTGGAACCGGGCCGACCGGGCATCCTGCACGCGTTCGAGGGCGCCGGGCAGGTGGTGTGGACGCCGATGGACCGCCTGCGCCTACTGGGCTTCTCTCGCCTTTCATTCGTGCGTTGCCATGCCACCATGGCAGAATCCCGCTTGACCTGACGGGAGAAAATCATGCGATTCGTATTCGCGCTTTGCCTTGTGCTGGCATGTTCGGCTTGCGCTTCCTCGCCGCCCGACTTCGACCGTGGCCCTGCAGTGGCTTCCGATAAGATCCTCGACCGCTCCCTGTCAATGCCGGATGCAGCCAAAGGGGAGGTTGTAGTTGCCCGATGGAAAGATGCCGCAGGCGCGGCCATCGTCGATGCACGAATCTATGTCGATGGTCGTCACGTTGCCAACCTCGATAAGGGCGAGGTGCTTCGGGTATTTCTCGCCGCTGGTCAGCACACGGTGGGTGTAAAGCTACTGGGGCTGGACTCGACGGAGCAGCCGGTTCGCAGCAGAGATATTGACGTCAAATCGGGTGGCTCGTACCGATTCGAGGTTTTCTGGGCAGGCAGTAGCTTCGATATACAGCCTAAATCATAGATCCTCATACCGTTTTCAACGAAGGCCCGCCATGTGCGGGCCTTTTCTTTTTCGGAGTCCCGATGCACGCCACGTTCGTCCACGTTCGCGACCCGTTCCGGCACCACGTCAATCGTTACGCGCGTCGGGTGACCCGGCGCACGCGGATCGACACGTTGCTCCGGCAGCAGGGGCTGATTATTGGCCGTGGTCGCCGTATGCGTCGCACGTCGCCGTTTGTGGTGGCGAGCGGAGCGAATAATTTTCTTCTTGAAAAAGACTGGAAGCGTTGCGTTGCTGCAGATGAGCTGATCACGGTGGTTGCCTTGCCGAAGGGTGGCAGCGCGCTTCGCACGATCGCGCTCGTCGTCGTGGCTGTTGTGGCGGCGTGGGTCACGGGTGGCGCTGGCGGCGCTTTGGTGGCGGGTTCCTTCAGTGCTACTGCTGCTGGCGCGGCCGTAGCAATTGCAGGGTCGATGCTTGTGAATGCGGTCCTCCCGCTACCCAAGCCCCCCACCGGAAGCACAGACACGAAGAGTGGCGCCTACGGTATCGGCGCAAAAAACAACTCGGCACGGCTACTCCAGAGCATCCCCGTGATGTACGGGCGCTTCAACGTGACGCCGGACTACGCCGCGCTCCCGTACACCGAATTTCAGGGCAACAACCAGACGCTCTATTCGCTGCTGGCCATCAGCCAAGGCCAGATCGCGGACCCGCAGATTCGCATTGGCGAGACCCCGATCGACAACTTCGAGGAGGTCGCCTACGAGATCATCCCTCCGGGCGGCACGGTAACCCTGTTCCCGGACAACGTCGTCACCAGCGACGCGGTTCAGGGTCTGGAACTGAAGCGGCCGGGCGAGGGCGGCGACTGGATGGGGCCCTACGTGGCGAACCCGGCTGGCACCGTGACCCAGCAGCTCGCCGTCGACGTCGGTTTCGCCAGCGGCATCTACCGGATCAACGGCGACGGGAAGGAAAAGGCGGCGGTGGCCAGCTGGGAGATTCAGGCCCAGCGGATCGACGACAACGGCAACCCGGTAGGCGACTGGTTCAAGGGCGTGGCCCAGAAGGTCCAGAAGGACGATCGCACGCCGGGCCTGTTCGACACCTACACGTTCCAGGTTCCCGAGGGGCGCTACCAGGTGCGCGGGCGCGCCTATGACACGGAGCAGGGCGGCGGCACGGTGGTGAACGCCGTGACGTGGGTCGGCCTGCGGGCGTATCTGCCCAGCAAGCGCACCTACGGTGATCTCACCCTGCTCGCCGTGCGCATCAAGGCCACCAACAACATCAACTCGTCGACGGCGAAGGCGATCAACGTCACGGCGACGCGGATGTTGCCCGTGTGGACCGGATCCGCATGGACGGCGCCTCAGGCGACCCGAAGCCCTGCGTGGGCGCTGGCCGACATCCTGCGCAACACGACCTACGGCAGGGGATGGGCCGACAACCGGTTGAACCTTCCGGAGCTGGTCCGGCTTGCCGGCGTCTGGGCGGCGCGGGGCGATACCTTCGATGGTGTCTTCGACACGAAGACGTCGCTGTGGGATGCGCTGTCGTCGGTTGCCCGCGTTGGCCGGGCCGTCCCGATGTACTACGCCGGTGTCGTGGACATCGTGCGCGACGAGCCGCGCGACGAGGTGCCGCTGGTCATCACGCCGGACAAGATCACCGCCGGCAGCTTCTCGGTCGATTACGCCTTCCCCTCTCAGGACACGCCCGACCACGTCGTGGTCAGCTACATCGACGACCAGACGTGGAAGGCGCAGACGGTCGTGTGTGCCTTGGGCAATAGTCCCAAGCTGAAGCCGAAGAACATCACCCTGATGGGTGTCACCTCGCGCGACCAGGCGTTTCGCGAGGGCATCTACATGGCCGCCTGCAACCGCGACCAGCGCAAGTTCCCCACGGTCACGACCGAGATGGAGGGTTACATCCCGAAGTTCGGCGACCTGGTCAGCCTTTCGCACGACGTGCCGGCCTGGGGTGAATCGGGCGTGGTCATGGACTTTGACCCGGCCACCAACACAATCACCACCAGCGAGCCCACGCAGTGGTTCGTCGGCCAGCCCCACTACCTGCGCCTCGCGCGGCGTAATGGGTCTCAGGATGGGCCGTACCTGGTAACGAAGGGCTCCGACGACTTCACCCTCGTGCTGCAAGGTCTGACGGATGCCCAGAAAGCAGCGCTCTGGTTCG
>CAJYHU010000459.1 GCA_913774655.1 uncultured Luteibacter sp.
GGCGAGCGCACCATCGTGGCCGCCTGCGCATTCGTGCCCGCGGGCATGCAGATCCCCGATGCCAGCCTGGTGGCGGGCGTGCCCGCGCGGGTCAAGCGACCGCTGACCGAGCAGGAGATCGCGTGGAAGCGCGAAGGTACCCTCACCTACCAGGACCTCACGCGCCGCAGCCTGGCCAGCCTGCGCGAAGTGGCCCCGCTGGCGCAAGTCGAAGCCGACCGGCCGCGCCTGGAGGCGCCGGACGTGAAGCCGCTCATCGCGACCAAGCGCGGCTGAGCGCCACCGAATTCCCCCACCCGCAAGGAGACTCCGATGATCCGTTTCAGCGTCATGTACCCGCACACCCCCGGTGCGCGTTTCGACCACGACTACTACCGGGAGAAGCACATGCCCCTGCTGAAGGCACGCCTGGGCGAGGTCTGCCGCAGCTACCAGATCGACAAGGGGCTGGCCGGCGGCGCACCGGGATCGACGCCGGTGTACGAGGCGATGTGCCACATCCTCTGCGATTCGGTGGAGGCCTTCGAGGCGGCCTTCGGTCCGCATGCGAAGGAAATTCGCGGCGACATCAGCAACTACACCGACATCGCGCCCGTGATGCAGATCAGCGAGGTCGTCGCCTGAACCACCCCGGGGCGCCCCGGCAGGAATGCTTTATGCGTGCTGCGACGCAGCATCCCCTCACTGCCAAGGAGTGCCCCATGTTGGATCGGACGGCGACGAAGTTCTCCCATGTGAAGCCCGGCGACACCGAGTACGTCGGCGGCGGATTGCGCGACTTCTTCCTCTATCGTGACCTCGGCATCGCCGACGCCACGCACGGCAAGGTGATCGCGCATCTGGTCAAGGCCAACATGGCCCCCGAAAAGGGCACGGGCTGGCACCGCCACGAGGCGGACTTCCAGATCGTGATCATGGTCAAGGGCTGGGCCCGGTTCATGTACGAGGACAAGGAGACGCTGGTGGAAGCCGGCGACGTGGTGCACCAGCGCCCCGGCATTCGGCACTACCTCTTCGACTACTCGCCGGACATGGAGTACCTGGAGATCGTGTCGCCGGCCGACTTCAAGAGCATCGACGTCGAGCCGGCGGCCGAGGTGCCGGAGCCCACGCCCTGGAAATGAGGCGCATCGCCCGCCCGCGCGCCTGACCCACTACCCTTCAGGGTGCGTGCGAAGTGGCCGGGCGCAGCCGGCTCGCGGCGCGGACGGCTCAGAGCGCCAGGCGTCCGCGCGCGGCGACGTACTCGCGCTTGAGCCTCTCGATGTAGGCGCCCGCCGTGGCCACCTCGGTGATGGCGCCGATGCCCTGCCCCGAGCCCCAGATGTCCTTCCACGCCTTGGCCTTGCTGCCGTCGCCGGTGGCGAAGTTCATGGTCTTGAGGTCGCCCTGCGGCAGATTCGTCGGGTCCATGCCGGCCGCGACGATGCTGGGCGCCAGGTAGTTGCCGTGCACGCCGGTGAAGAGGTTCGAGTACACGATGTCGTCGGAGCTGCCGTCGACGATCGCCTGCTTGTAGGCCTCGCTGGCACGGGCCTCCTCGGTCGCGATGAAGGCGGTGCCGATGTACGCGAAGTCGGCGCCCATGGCCTGCGCCGCGAGCACCGCGTCGCCGGTGGAGATCGAACCCGACAGCGCCAGCGGGCCGTCGAACCACTGGCGGATCTCCTGCACCAGTGCGAAGGGGCTCTTGGTGCCGGCATGGCCCCCCGCACCGGCCGCCACGGCGATCAGGCCGTCGGCGCCCTTCTCGATCGCCTTTTTCGCGAACTTGTTGTCGATGATGTCGTGCAGCGTCACGCCGCCGTAGCTGTGCACCGCGTCATTGACGTCGGTGCGCGCGCCCAGCGAGGTGATGACGATCGGCACCTTGTACTTCACGACCATCTCCATGTCGTGCTCGAGCCGGTCGTTGCTCTTGTGCACGATCTGATTGATGGCGAAGGGCGCCGCAGGCTTCTCCGGGTTGGCCTTGTTGTAGGCGGCCAGTTCCTCGGTGATCTCGGTCAGCCACTCTTCGAGCTGCGCCGCGGGCCGCGCGTTGAGCGCAGGCATCGAGCCGACCACGCCGGCCTTGCACTGCGCAATGACGAGCTTCGGGTTGCTGATGATGAACAGCGGGGAGCCGATGATGGGCAGCGGCAGATTCGCGAGGGCACCGGGGAGCTTGGACATGCGAGTCTCGTTGAGAGTAAAGGAATTCGGGAGCGGGCCTCCATACGCGAAGGACGCAAAGATTTCGCGAAGGACGCAAAAGAACAACCCAAGAAAACTCGGAATTCTTTTAGCGTCCTTCGCGCGACCTTCGCGCCCTTCGCGTACGGATGTCCGATTTCAGAAGGCTTCGAGCGCCAGCCCCGTCACGCTCTCGGCGCCGTCGACGATGCTGTCGCGCAGGCCGGGCGCCTTGGCCAGGATGTGGTCGGCGTAGAAGCGCGTGGTGGTGACCTTGGCGTTCATGAAGGCCGCGTCCTGCGCCTGCGCCCCGGGCGTGAGCGCCACCATCAGCGAGCGGGCCAGTTGCCAGCCGGCGACCAGGTTGCCGGCCAGCATCAGGTAGGGAACGCTGCCCGCAAAGACGGCGTTGGGCGACGCCTTGGTCTGCCCGGCCACGAAATCGACCACGTCGAGGAAGGCCTCGCGTGCCGCCTTCAGGCGCCTGGCCACGGCCTGCGCATCGGCGCTGTCGATGGCTGCGAGCTCGGCCTCGGTCTTCTCGACCTGCGCCGCGATGGCCTTGGCCGTCTGGCCGCCGTCGCGGGCGGTCTTGCGGCCCACGAGGTCGTTGGCCTGGATGGCGGTCGTGCCTTCGTAGATGGTGAGGATCTTGGCGTCGCGGTAGTACTGGGCGGCGCCGGTCTCTTCGATGAAGCCCATGCCGCCGTGCACCTGCACGCCCAGCGAGGTGACCTCCAGGCTCATCTCGGTGCTGTAGCCCTTGACCAGCGGCACGAGGAATTCGTAGAAGGCCTGGTTCTGCTTGCGGACCTCGGCGTCCGCGCCGTGATGCGCGGCGTCGTAGGCCGCGGCGGCCACGCTGGCCATCGCGCGGCAGCCTTCGGTGTAGGCGCGCATGGTCATCAGCATGCGCTTGACGTCGGGGTGGTGGATGATCGGCGCGCTCTTGTTCATCGAACCGTCGACCGGGCGGCTCTGCACGCGTTCGCGGGCATAGGCCACGGCATGCTGGTAGGCGCGCTCGGCCACGGCGATGCCCTGCACGCCCACGGCGTAGCGCGCCGCATTCATCATGATGAACATGTACTCGAGGCCGCGGTTCTCCTCGCCGACGAGGTAGCCGATCGCGCCGCCGTGGTCCCCGTACTGCAGGACTGCCGTGGGGCTGGCCTTGATGCCCAACTTATGCTCGATGCTCACGCAGTGCACGTCGTTGCGTGCACCGAGCGAGCCGTCCGGGTTCACCATGAACTTGGGCACGACGAACAGGCTGATGCCCTTCACGCCCTCGGGCGCACCCGCCACGCGCGCAAGCACGAGGTGCACGATGTTCTCCACCATGTCGTGCTCGCCGTAGGTGATGAAGATCTTGGTGCCGAAGATCTTGTACGTGCCGTCGGGCAGCGGCTCGGCGCGGGTGCGCACCAGGGCGAGGTCGCTGCCGGCCTGCGGTTCGGTGAGGTTCATGGTGCCGGTCCACTCGCCGCTCACCAGCTTCTCGAGGTAGGCGGCCTTGAGCTCGTCCGAGCCGGCGGTGAGCAGCGCCTCGATGGCGCCGTCGGTCAGCAGCGGGCACAGCGCGAAGCTGAGGTTGGCGCTGTTGAGCATCTCGCCGCAGGCTGCGCCGATGGTCTTGGGCAGGCCCTGACCGCCGAAGTCGGCCGGGTGCTGCAGGCCCTGCCAGCCGCCCGAGGCGTACTGCGCGAAGGCATCCTTGAAGCCCGGCGTGGTGGTGACGGCGCCGTCCTTGAACGAGGAGGGCTCGCGATCGCCCGCCACGTTCAGAGGCGCCACGACGTCCTGAGTGAACTTGGCGCATTCCTCCAGCACGGCCTGCGCGGTTTGCAGGCCGGCGTCTTCGAAGCCGGGCAGCTTGGCGATCTCGTCGATGCGCGCCAGGTGCTCGATGTCGAACAGCATGTCCTTCAGGGGGGCGGTGTAGCTCATGGTGTCTCCTTGCGTCCGGGTCACGGACAAAAAAAGGGCATCGCGAACGATGCCCCTTCGATGGCGGATCGGGGTGGGAACGGCCTCAGAGTGCCTTGACCAGTTCCGGCACGGCCGTGAACAGGTCCGCCTCGAGGCCGTAGTCGGCCACGCTGAAGATCGGTGCTTCGGGATCCTTGTTGATCGCGACGATCACCTTGGAGTCCTTCATGCCGGCCAGATGCTGGATCGCACCCGAAATACCGGCAGCGACGTACAGCTGCGGCGCGACGATCTTGCCGGTCTGGCCCACCTGCCAGTCGTTGGGTGCGTAACCCGCATCGACGGCGGCGCGGCTCGCGCCGAGCGCGGCGCCCAGCTTGTCGGCCAGGGGCGTCATCACCTCGTTGAACTTCTCCGAGCTGCCCAGCGCGCGTCCGCCCGACACGATGATCTTGGCGGCCGTCAGCTCGGGGCGGTCGCTCTTCGTGACCTCGCGGCCCACGAAGCTGCTCTTGCCGCTGTCGGCCACGGCATCGACCGTCTCGACGGCGGCGCTGCCACCGGTGGCGGCCGCGGCATCGAAGCCGGTGGTGCGAACGGTGATCACCTTGGTGGCGTCGCTGCTCTGCACGGTGGCGATGGCGTTGCCGGCGTAGATCGGGCGCTCGAAGGTGTCGGGGCTGTCGACCTTGGTGATGTCCGAGATCTGGGCCACATCGAGCTTGGCCGCCACACGCGGGGCGACGTTCTTGCCCGCGGCGGTGGCCGGGAACAGGATGTGGCTGTAGTTCGAGGCGATCGCCAGCACCTGGGCGGCGACGTTCTCGGCCAGGCCCTCGGTCAGGCTGGCGCCGTCGGCCACGATGACCTTGGCGACGCCGGCGATCTGCGCGGCGGCCTTGCCGGCTTCGGCGGCGTTGGCGCCAGCCACCAGCACGTGCACGTCGCCGCCGCAGGCGATGGCGGCGGTGACGGTGTTCAAGGTGGCGGGCTTGATGGTGGCGTGGTCGTGTTCGGCAATAACGAGTGCGGTCATGGTCTCAAAACTCCTCAGATCACCTTGGCTTCGTTCTTCAGCTTGTCGACCAGGGCGGCCACGTCGGCCACCTTGACGCCGGCACCGCGCTTGGGCGGCTCGGCGACCTTCAGGGTCTTCAGGCGCGGCTTGACGTCCACGCCCAGTTCCTCGGGCTTGACGGTGTCGAGCTGCTTCTTTTTGGCCTTCATGATGTTGGGCAGCGTGACGTAGCGCGGCTCGTTCAGGCGCAGGTCGGTGGTGACGACTGCCGGCAGGCTCAGCGAAAGGGTTTCCAGGCCGCCGTCGACTTCACGCGTGACTTTGACCTTGTCGCCGGCGACCTCGACCTTGGAAGCGAAGGTGGCCTGGGGCAGCTCGGCCAGGGCGGCAAGCATCTGGCCGGTCTGGTTGGCGTCGTCGTCGATGGCCTGCTTGCCCAGGATGACGAGGCCCGGCTGTTCCTTGTCGACCAGGGCCTTGAGCAGTTTGGCGACCGCCAGGGGCTGGAGTTCCTCGGTGGTCTCGACCAGGATGCCGCGGTCGGCGCCGATGGCCATCGCGGTGCGCAGCGTTTCCTGGCACTTGGCATCGCCGCAGCTGACGGCGATCACCTCGGTCACCACGCCCTTTTCCTTCAGACGCACCGCCTCTTCCACGGCGATCTCGTCGAAGGGGTTCATGCTCATCTTCACGTTGGCGATGTCCACGCCCGTTTGATCGGACTTGACGCGAACCTTGACGTTGTAGTCGACGACCCGTTTGACGGGGACCAGAACTTTCATTGGTTGGACTCCATGGATATGCGAAAACGGCGGCCGCGTGGCGCTCGGGCCGGGCAACAAATCATTCTAGGACCCGTCCCCCGGAGCACCTGTCCATTTCAATCAGGACGCGGGTGGCAGAAGGGTGGATAAAAAAGAACGATCGTGCTTTTTTCAGATTATAGGCCAGGGCTCGGCCCGGCCACCGATGGCCGACCTTCGGGCAGGGATTCGACGCGCACGACGCGCTGCGGATAGGGAATGTCGATGCTGGCCGCGCGCAGCCCTTCGAGGATCGCGATGTTGATCGCCGAGCGCAGGTTGTCCTTGCCCTTGTCGGGATCGCGCACCCAGACGTGCAGCGTGAACTCCAGCCCGTCGGGCGCGAAGTTGGTGAGGAAGGCCACCGGCGCCGGCTCGCCCATCACGCGCGGCTGCGCCTTCGCCGCCTCGCAGAGGATGGACTGGACCTGGCTCACGTCGCTGTCGTAGCCCACCACGATGCTGGTCGTGATGTTGAACTTGAGGTCGGCCAGCGACAGGTTCTCGACCCGGCTGGTGATGATCGACTCGTTGGGCACGATCGCCTCGCGCCCGTTGCCGGCGCGGATGAGCGTGTAGCGCGTCTTGATGTCCGTGATACGGCCCTCGAAGGTGTCGACCTTCACGTTGTCGCCGATGCGGATGGAGCGCTCCAGCAGGATGACGAAGCCGCTCACGTAGTTGGCCGCCAGCTTCTGCAGGCCGAAGCCCAGGCCGACCCCGAGCGCGCCGCCGAGCACCGACAGCGCGGTGAGGTCCACCCCCACCGCCGACAGCGCGAACAGCAGGCCGATGAGCAGCAGGAAGGCGCGCACCGCGTTCGATGCCACCTTGCGCATCGACAGGTCCGACACCGCCTGGCTGAGGATGCGCTTCTCGATCGTCGCGGCGATCCACAGCGCGATGACCAGCACCACGCCGGCCGAGAGCGCGCCCTCGAAGATGGTGCGCACGCTCACGCGCGTCTTGCCGAAGCCCAGCGTGATCTCGTCCAGCTCGGCCAGCACCGGGGGCAGCAGGCCGACGATCCAGAGTACGGCGCCGATCCAGGCCAGCCAGGAGATCGTGCGCTCGACCAGGCGCACCAGCGCCGAGGTGGGGAACACCGCGCGAAGCACCCGCGCGAAGAGCCGGATCGCCACCAGCGCGACGAACACCGACACCGCGATGCGCAGCACCATCACGGGCTGGAAGCTGAGCACGCCGCGGCGCGCCAGGTCGGTCAGCACGAGTG
>CAJYHU010000460.1 GCA_913774655.1 uncultured Luteibacter sp.
GAGCTGTGCGGTGGTGCGCCCGGCCGCGCCGCCGGCCACGCGGACCTGGAGCGTCGAGCCACGGGCGATGTCGCCCGCGTCGGCCGCGCGCAGCGCGGCGAACGATTTCACCACGCTGGTCTGCCCGCTGCCGTCACGGATGACCATGGGATCCCCCGCGCGGACGAGGGTACCGGCGGCGATCGTCTCGCCCGCCGTGCCGATGACGGTCACCTGCTTGCCGGTGAGCCCGGCGATGGCGGCGTCGAAGCCTTCGCCAAGCAGCAGGCGCTGCGAGACCACGCGCATACCCTTGCCGGGAAAGCGCAGGCTGAGCGCTTCGCTGTCGAGCGCGGACGGCAGGCCGTCGATGGAGAGATCCTGGGTGCCGCCCTTGAGGTCGAACGCGCGGCGTTCGTGCACCACGGCGTAGCCGTCGCCCGACACGGCGTCGCCATTGGTGGCGAACAGCTGGTCGTTGTCGGCGCGATAGAGGGTGAGCGTGGTGCGCTCGTCGGCGGCGAAGGCGGGAAGGGCGATGCCGAAGGCGATCGCGAGTGCGAGGGTGCGACGCATGTATCTCTCTCCTTGAATGCCCTGCCGGATCATACCGGGGAGAGATGAACGAGGTGTAGGAGCGCGCCTCGGGCGGCGCCGCGTGGCGCGCTCCTGTCGAGTCAGACCCGGGCGACGGCGTCGCGGATGGCCTGGGGCAGGGCCACCGGCCGGCCGCTGCGGGTGTCGATCCAGACCATGGTCACGCTACCGTCGGCATGCACGCGCGTGGCGTCCGTCGAATCGACGATGCGGTGGCCGACCGTCATGGAGCTCGTGCCCATGCGGTTGACGTAGAGCTCGACCTGCACGTCGGCCGGCCATTCGATCGGCAGCCGGTAGTTGATCTCGCTGTGCGCCATCACCGGCGCGGCGTCCGGGCTGTACCAGGAATCCGGCAACTGCATCATCCACTTCAGGCGGGCTTCCTGGAGATAGACGAGGTAATTGGCGTTGTTGACGTGGTTGAAGGCGTCGAGATCCTGCCAGCGCACGTCCATCGGCGTGATGAAAAGGGGGATCGGCGTCGTCGTGGTCGATGCGTCGGTGCTCATGCGGTCTTTTTCTTCTTCGTGGTCTTGGTCGCCGAAGCGGTCTTGGCGGCCGCCTTCTTCACCGGCGTCGCCTTCTCCGCCGTGACGGGGCGGGCGGGTTTCAGGTGCGGCAGCAGGAAACGGCCCGTGTGCGACGCTTTCGTGGCGGCCACCGTCTCAGGCGTGCCGCTGACGAGGATGCGCCCGCCGCCGGCGCCGCCCTCGGGCCCGAGGTCGACCAGCCAGTCGGCGGTCTTGATGACGTCGAGGTTGTGTTCGATCACCACCACGGTGTTGCCATGCTCGACCAGCTTGTGCAGCACGTCGAGCAGCTGCTCGATGTCATGGAAGTGCAGGCCGGTGGTGGGTTCGTCCAGGATGTAGAGCGTGCTGCCCGTGTCGCGCTTGGACAGCTCCTTCGACAGCTTCACGCGCTGCGCTTCGCCACCGGACAGCGTGGTGGCGCTCTGCCCGAGCTTGATGTAATCGAGGCCTACCGCGCGCAGCGTTTCGAGCTTGCGCGCGATCACCGGCACATTTTCGAAGAGCCTGAAGGCGTCCTCCACCGTCATGTCGAGTACGTCGGCGATGGTATGGCCCTTGTAGAGCACTTCGAGCGTTTCGCGGTTGTAGCGCTTGCCGTGGCAGACGTCGCAAGGCACGTAGACGTCGGGCAGGAAGTGCATCTCCACCTTGATCATGCCGTCGCCTTCGCACGCCTCGCAGCGACCGCCGCGCACGTTGAAGCTGAAGCGGCCCGGGGTGTAGCCGCGCGAGCGTGCTTCCGGCACCTGGGCGTAGAGCTCGCGCAGCGGCGTGAACAGGCCGGTATAGGTCGCGGGGTTCGAGCGCGGCGTGCGGCCGATCGGCGACTGGTCGATGTCGACGACCTTGTCGAACAGGTCCAGACCCTCGATCGATTCGTAGGGAGCCGGCTGCTCGCCCGCGCCATTCAGTTCCATCGCAGCGATGCGATAGAACGTGTCGTTGATCAGCGTGGACTTGCCCGAACCGGACACGCCCGTGATGCACGTGAAGGTGCCGACGGGGACACGCAGGTCCACGCCCTTGAGGTTGTTGCCGGTGGCGCCCTTGAGTTCGAGCCATTGGCCATCGCGGGCGTCGCGACGCTTCGCCGGCACCTCGATGCCGCGTTCCCCACTGAGGAACTTGGCGGTGACCGATCGGGGCGACGCCATCACCTGTTCGAGCGTACCTTCGCCCACGATGTCGCCCCCGTGCACGCCCGCGCCCGGGCCGATGTCGAGGATGTGGTCGGCCGCGCGGATGGCGTCTTCGTCGTGTTCGACCACGATCACCGTGTTGCCGAGGTCGCGCAGGCGGGTGAGGGTGCCGAGCAGGCGCTCGTTATCGCGCTGGTGCAGGCCGATGGAGGGTTCGTCGAGCACGTACATCACGCCGACCAGCCCCGCGCCGATCTGGCTGGCCAGACGGATGCGCTGCGCCTCGCCGCCGGAAAGCGAATCCGCCTGTCGGTCGAGGGTGAGGTAATTGAGGCCCACGTCGTTGAGGAACGTCAGCCGCTCACGGATCTCCTTGACGATCTTCACCGCGATTTCGCCACGCCAGCCCTGCAGGGTGAGCTTGGCGAAGAAGTCGAGCGCCACGTCGATGGCCAGCGAGGTCAGCTCGGGGATCGCCTTGTCGGCGACGAACACGTTGCGGGCCGACGGGTTCAGGCGTTGGCCGCCGCAGTCGGGGCAGGGATGGTCGGCGATGTAGCGGGCGAGCTCCTCTCGCACCGCGGCGGACTCGGTCTCGCGGTAACGGCGCTCGAGGTTGGGCAGGATGCCCTCGAACTTGTGTTCGCGGGTGACCTTGCCGCCACGCTCGGTGAGGTAGCGAAACGGGATCAGCTCCTTGCCCGAACCATTGAGGATTGCGTTCTGCACCGACTTCGGGAGCTGGCGCCAGGGGGTCTCGGGGTCGAAGCCATAGTGCTTCGCCAGCGAGACGATCATCTGGTAATAGTAGGCGTTACGGCGGTCCCAGCCACGGATGGCGCCACCGGCCAGGCTCAGTTCGGGATGGCCCACGACGCGCGCCGGGTCGAACACCTGGGTGACGCCCAGGCCGTCGCAGGTGGGGCAGGCGCCCACGGGCGAATTGAACGAGAACAGGCGCGGTTCCAGCTCCGGCAGCGAGTAATCGCACAGCGGGCAGGAGTATCGCGACGAGAAGAGCTGCTCGGGCGCCTTCGCGTCGTCCATGTCCACCAGCACGACGATGCCGTCGCCGAGCCGCAGGGCGGTCTCGAACGACTCGGCCAGGCGCTGCTTGATGTCGTCGCGCGGGCGGAAGCGGTCGATCACCGCTTCGATGGTGTGTTTCTGGCGCAGCGTCAGCGGCGGTACCGCGTCGAGATCGTAGACCTCGCCATCGACGCGGGCGCGGACGAAACCCTGGGCGCGGAGTTGGTCGAAGACCTGTACGTGCTCGCCCTTGCGCTCGCGGATCACAGGCGCCAGCAGCATCCAGCGTTTGTCGGCGTCGAGTGCCAGCGCGGTGTCGACCATCTGGCTGACGGTCTGCGCCTCCAGCGGCGTGCCGTGGTTCGGACAGCGGGGCGTCCCCACGCGGGCATAGAGCAGGCGCAGGTAGTCGTACACCTCGGTGATCGTGCCGACGGTGGAGCGGGGATTATGCGACGTCGACTTCTGCTCGATCGAGATGGCCGGGGAAAGGCCCTCGATGGTGTCCACGTCCGGATTTTCCATCATCGAGAGAAACTGTCGGGCATAGGCCGACAGCGACTCGACGTAACGGCGCTGGCCTTCGGCGTAGATGGTGTCGAAGGCCAGCGACGATTTGCCGGAACCGGACAGCCCCGTGATGACAATGAGCTTGTCACGGGGCAGGTCGAGGTCGATGTTCTTGAGATTGTGCGTGCGGGCGCCGCGGATGCGAATGCTGTCCATGTGCCGACGTAAGTGGGGGAGATCGCCGACTATACCAAGGGGTTTGTGGGGAGTTAGTCAGTGCCGGTGACGCCGGGGCCGACCAACTCGGCTACCATGTCCCCGCCCCGGGGAGGGGCTCATCCTAGAGGACAGATCATGCGTAAGCGGACAGCGATGGTGGCGGGTCTTTTGCTGGCGGTGGGTGCCGGACAGACCATGGCCGCGCAGCCGAGCGAGCAGCAGGTGCGCAAGCTGATGGAGGTGGTCGGCATGGGCCGGATGCTCAGCCAGATGAACAGCCAGATGGCCGGCGTGATGCAGACCGCGCTGCCCTGCGTGCCTGCCAGCTACTGGCAGGGCTTCGTCGACCAGAATGCCACCAACCAGCTGATCGGCCGCATGGTGCCGGTGTACCAGAAGCACTTCACCGACAAGGAGATCGACGAACTGCTCAAGTTCTACAGCACGCCGACCGGCCAGAAGGTCATCAAGGAGATGCCGGCGACCATGGCCGAGGGCATGCAGATCGGCAAGCAGTGGGGCCAGGAGCGCGGCCAGCAGATGATCAAGCAGCTGCAGGGCCAGGGCACGCTCAATGCGCAGGGTCAGTGCCCGGCCACCGGCACCGCCGCCAAGCCCGCTCCGGCGCCCGGTAAGTAAGCCCCCCGGCCACGCCCCGCCGACCGCCATCTTAAAGGGGCGGGGCAGGCCACCGTGCTGGCGACGCCGCGTCCTTGCTTGGCCATCCGCGGAAGAGACGGTGAGCAGGTCTTTCGTAGGTGACTGATAAAACTCGTGTTTTATCGGCCGCTTTGCCGCTGTTGGCTCGACGTTGCGCGCTTAACCGACTGATTGACCTTGCCTTTTGCCTCCCGCTATAATTCGCGGTTCGTAACACCTGCAACACCCCAAGAAGAACTACATAATCAGGAAACCACCATGAGCTACGCAGTCATCAAGACCGGTGGCAAGCAGTATCGCGTCATGCAGGGCGAAGTCCTGCGCGTCGAGCTGCTCCCCGCCGAAGTCGATTCCACCGTGACGTTCGATGAGGTCCTCCTCGTCGGCGAAGGCGAGTCGATCACCGTCGGCGCCCCGCTGGTCGCTGGCGCCACCGTCAGCGCGACCGTTCGCGCCCACGGCCGCGCCGATAAGATCCGCATCGTCAAGTTCCGTCGTCGCAAGCACTACAAGCGCACGCAGGGACACCGTCAGCATTACACCGAAATCGAGATCACGGGCATCAACGCCTGAGTCGCCGGAGGATATGAGTCATGGCACATAAAAAAGGCGTAGGTTCCAGCCGCAACGGTCGCGATTCGAACCCGAAGTACCTCGGTGTGAAGATCTACGGCGGCCAGGCCGTCGAAGCCGGTAACATCATCGTTCGTCAGCGTGGTACCAAGTTCCACGCCGGCGTGGGCGTTGGCCTCGGCCGCGACCACACCCTGTTCGCCCTGGTCGACGGCACCGTGTCGTTCAAGACCCGTGGCGACAAGGGCCGCAAGTTCGTCGACGTCGTCCAGGGGTAAGCCCGTTCCGACGCGATAGCGAAGGCCCCGCCCATGGCGGGGCTTTTCGTTTTTGAGCGACGGTGACGCGTCAGCCGTGCATGCGAAGTGGTCCCCGTCGCGTGTCGTCGACAGGCCTCGGGATGCGCCTCGGCTCACGGTTCGCCCCGCGGCATATGGCCCACTGTTCACTCTTTACCGTTTACGCCACAGGTTGACCCATGAAATTCGTCGATGAAGCCCAGATTCGAGTCCTCGCCGGTGACGGCGGCAACGGCTGCGTGAGTTTCCGTCGCGAGAAGTTCATCCCGTTCGGCGGTCCCGACGGCGGCGATGGCGGCGATGGCGGTTCGGTCTGGCTCGTGGCCGACGAGGGTCTGAACACCCTGGTCGATTTCCGTCACCAGCGTTCGTTCAAGGCCCAGCGTGGGCAGGGTGGCATGGGCAGCCAGATGTACGGCAAGGGCGGCGAAGACACCGAGGTCCGCGTGCCGGTTGGTACGGTGGTGACCAACGTGGACACCGACGAAGTCATTGGCGACCTGACCTCGCACGGCCAGCGCCTCAAGGTGGCGCAGGGTGGTCGTGGCGGCTTGGGCAACATCCACTTCAAGAGTTCCGTGAACCGGGCGCCGCGCAAGTCGACGCCGGGCACGCCGGGCGAGGTTCGCGACCTCAAGCTCGAGTTGCGTCTGTTGGCCGACGTCGGCCTGCTCGGTTTTCCGAATGCCGGCAAGAGCACGTTCATTCGCGCTGTCTCGGCCGCTACGCCGCGCGTGGCCGACTACCCGTTCACCACGCTCCATCCCAACCTCGGCGTCGTCCGTGTGGGTACCGATCAGAGCTTCGTGATCGCCGACATCCCCGGCATTATCGAGGGGGCCGCCGAGGGCGCGGGCCTGGGCATCCAGTTTCTTCGCCACGTGTCGCGCACCAGCTTGCTGCTGCATGTGGTCGACATTCAGCCTATCGACGGTTCCGATCCGGTGGAGCAGGTGCGCACGATCGAGAGCGAGCTGGAGCGATTCGACGGTGAACTGGTCGGTCGCCCCCGCTGGCTGGTGATCAACAAGTCCGACGTTTTCTCTGACGAGGCCGAGCTTCAGGCGGTCGCTGAGGACATCGTCACCCGCCTCGACTGGAAGGCGCCGTGGTTCCTGGTGTCGGCGGCCGGTCAGTTGGGCACGTGGGACGTCTGTCTCAAGGTGCAGCAGTTCTTCGACGCCGAGCGCGCCGCGATGCGCGACCGCACCGAGGCTGCCGACGACGTGCGCATGCGCGGCGACTAAACCGGATGGAGTGC
>CAJYHU010000461.1 GCA_913774655.1 uncultured Luteibacter sp.
GTGGTAGCACAACCATTGCAGCACGACCTGGTGTTCGCCGATCTGCAACACCTTAAAACTCTTTTCGATCCCCATGATGCACCCTTTCGGCGGCTCGCTGAGGCAGCGGTTGAGCAGCTCCTGCGCCTCGGCGACCTTCTCCGGCGAAGCCATCTGGTTGGGATTGTCGTTGCCGACGACGATACGCTTGCAATACTTGACTTCGCTCAGGTCGAACATCGCGGGCTCCGGATGAAGATCGCGACGTCCACCGGACGTCGCGACACATGACGCGTCGAATTACGGCGTGGCCGCCGCGGGCGCAGCCGCGGGGGTGTCGGTGACCGGTACCGGCGCACCCACCTTGCGCGGAGCGCAAGCGGTCTGCAGGATGTCCATCACGCGTGCCAGGCCTTCGGGCATGCCCTTGTCTTCGGCGTGCACGGCCACGTGGTACTTGGCCGAGTTATCCGAGCTGCGCGTGTTTTCCTTATGCGTCGCGACCGAACCGGCCACGTGCACCTTGGCGGAAAACACGCCCCAGCCGATCGACATGTCGGCGGAGAACTCGCCTTTCTTGTCCTCGGACTCCTTCTGCGAGAACGATGACTTCACTTCCATGTCGAAGGTGATGTCGACGTTGGTGATGCTCAGGTTGGGCACCTTCACGATAGCGAGCAGCGGCACCTCGAGTTCGACTTCTTCCTCGGCGATGCCGGCGCCGGTCGGATCATCGACAGGACGCTTGAAGCGGAACTGGGCGGTGCGGGTCGCGCCGACGCCGGTGGGGTCGTTGGCGGCCGGCGGCATGAAGCCGATCACCTTGATGAAATCGGCGGTGGCCTGGGCGAGCTTGACCTGCGCCTCGCAGGCGGCGCTCAGCGGCGAACCGATGAGGTCCGCCATCGGCAGGCCCTTGAACTGACTGGACATGTTGACGAGTTCGTCAGCCATGGTGTGACTCCTTTACGTGACATGGCGCGGCGGGCGGAATGCCGCCACGGTTCGAAACGGCGTACCGATCAGTCGCCGGGTTTGAACGTCTTGAACACGCCCTGGGTCTGGGCGAGATGGTTCATCAGGCGTGCCGCGCCGTCGGTGGGCTCGCTGCCTTCCACGCGCAACACGACGTGCACCGCGCCACCGCGGCTTTCCTTCGCGCCCAGCGACGTGTCCACGCGCACATAGGGCTTGGCGGGGCGCGGCTTGACGCGCCAGCCATGGGTCGGGTCGGGCGGTGGCGCATCGGCGGGTTCGTCGGGCAACGGTTCGCCCGGGTCGATCAGGCTGCCCAGATCGGCGTCGAAGCGGATTTCCACGTCCTTGATGCGCAGCACGTTGGTCGATACCAGCGGCAGGATCGGCGCGCGATAGAGGTCTTCGTCACCTTCGTCAGCACCGTGCTGGATCGACGGCATGCGGATGACGACGCTCTTCGGGCGGTTGTCCTCGTCGAAGTAATCCGACAGGTGCGCCATCTGGTGCTGTTCGATGCGATCCTGCGCGTCGGTCACCGCGCCGGCGAGCGCCTCGATGAGGTCGTTGAGGGACGTCGTGGCCACCGGTCAGGCCTCCTGCGGATCGGGGGCGTAGGTGAACGACTCCACGCGATTGAGCCAGCCCTTGAGGAACTTGGCCAGGCTCGGTTTCTGCGCCGCCAGTTGGGTGTAGTAATCCTTTCGGCCCTGCTTGAAGCGGTTGAACACGTCGGCGGAACGCGCCGTGTTCACGGCGACGATCGTGCCCTTGCCCACCACACCGTCCACGGCCAGCGGCGGCGCGGCGCCCAACTGATTCAACACCGTCTGCAGCAGCCTGGCGGAACGGTTACCTGCGTTGACCTGGAAGTCGAACACGATGTCCGCGAGCGATTGGTTGCGGATCGCGTCGCCACCGATCGCGTCCCAGTACTGCTTCTTGTAGATCTTGCCGGCCTGCTCGTCCGTGAGCGCGCGAAGGTTGTCCAGTGTCGGTTCGACGCCGAGCAAGGATTTCGCGTAGAGCCGGAACGTGCCCAGGGTCACCCCCTTGTTGGTGGCGCCACCCGGGTCGGCCGGATCGTTGACGAATCCCCCTTCATGGCGGAGCAGGGTCGGAAAGAAGTGATTGAAGTCGGCCATGGCCGTGGTCTCCCAAGGTGACGCGACAGGCGCCGGTGTGGGTTCACTATCCCGTCACGGGCGATCGCGATGGATCGGCAAAACCCTGATCGCGCCCGTCAGCCATCCTGATCGGGCATGCCGGGTTCGAGTACGGTGAGTCCCTCGCGCAGCGCGTAGCGGGTCAGCTGGGCGATGCCCTGCAACCCGAGCTTGCTCATGATGTGTTCGCGATGCGTGCCCACCGTCTTCACGCTCACATGCAGGCGTTCGGCGATCTGACGCGTGGAGAGACCCTCGGCGAACAACTGCGTGACTTCGCGCTCTCGCGTACTCAGGGCGGCACCCATGCCCATGGCGGACGCGCCTGCCCGTCGCCTCAGGCCGTCCACCAGGACGTGGCCGATGTCCGGGCTGACGAAATACCTCGCCTTCAGTACGGCCTCGATGCCTTCGGAGAGCACGCCGTACCCGTCGCGCTTGAGGACGTAACCATGCGCGCCGGCATCGATGGCGGCACGTACCCAACGCGAGTCGTCGTACGCGGACAGGCAGAGCATGCGCGTTTCCGGACAGCGCGGACCGAGCCGCCGCGCCGCTTCCAGGCCACTGAGCCCGCGCATCGCGCAGTCGAAGATCAGCAACCTCGGCTGCAGGCGCAAGGCCATGCGCACCAGTTCGCGGCCATCGCCGGTGCCGCCCACCACGTCGAAACGGTGGGTGCCGAGCAGCAGTGCGGCCACGCCCTCGCGCAATACCGCCTGTTCGTCGCCCAGTAGCACGCTGACCGGCGTCATGCCCTCACCTCGCTGGCATAGCGTGAACCAGCGCCGACACGCGCTCGGTGGGGCTGTGACAGAATGCGGCCGGCATGGCCGTGGGCGGGGATGGAACCATGCATGGGGAAACTCCCGAAGGCGAAAGGTGGACGCACCCTGGCGCGGCGCTGCGCGCCCGTCCTTCCGGCTTTCTTACGGTTTAAAAAAACACGGTACGGCAGGCATTTACGAGCATCTCGACGTGCGCCGGGACCAGGATGGGGACAATGCGCAGCGAGCGGGACCCGATCTTTTTCAGCCTGGGGGACTGGACGGTGCGACCCGCGGAACGGTCCATCGAACGAGACGGCGAACGCCATGTGCTCGAGCCGAAGCTGATCGACGTGCTGGCCTATCTCGCCGGTAGCGGGGGGGCCGTGGTAAGCACCGAGCAGCTCCTCACCGATTGCTGGCGCGGCACGTTCTACGGGGACAACCCCGTGCACAAGACGGTGGCCCTGTTGCGAAAGATCCTGAAGGACGACGCGCGCTCGCCACGCTACATCGCGACGGTGCGCAAGCGGGGCTACCAGGTGATCGCCCGCGTGGCGTTTGCCGACGCCCGCGAACGCGCATGGGTGCCGCGAGGGAGCTGGCGTGGCGGATCGCCGTTCCGCGGTTTGCTGGCGTTCGGCAGCGACGACCGGCACGTGTTCTTCGGTCGCGCACAGGCCAGCGCGGCCGTGCTCCGGGTCGTCCGGCGCAGTCACGCGGAGGGTTGCGCTTTCGTGCTGGTCACCGGCCCCAGCGGGTGCGGCAAATCCTCGCTCGTGCAGGCATCCGTCGTGCCCACGTTGTCCGAACGCGCCGGATACGACGGCTTGCGTGTCGCCGCGTCGGTGACGTTCAGCGCCCGCCAGCCTGCGCACACGCCGCTGGAATCGCTGGCCTCGGCCCTGTGCCGACTCGACGTCGGCGATCGGCCGGTGTTCGTCGAAACGGAGCGGCCCGCGCTCGTCCGCGCGCTGGCGGACGATCTCCCCTTCGTCACCCGGCGCATCGCTTCGGCGTTGCGCGACGCACGCGGCACGGTACTGCTGGCGATCGACGCGCTCGAAGGGCTGACCGCGTTGCCTGTCGCGGAGGTGGTGCCGATGATCGACGCACTCGATCACCTGGCGCGGAGCGGACTCGTGCTGGTCGTCGCCACCTGCCGCAACGATTTCTATCCCGCGCTCATGGCGATGCCCGGGCTGCGCGCCCTGAAACAGGATGGCGGCATCTACGACCTGGCACCGCCGACACCCGGCGAACTGGCGCAGATCATCCGCCTGCCCGCGTATGCCGCCGATCTCCGTTTCGGCCGCGACCCGCAGGGAGAGCGCCTGCTCGACGACGTGCTGCTCGATGCCGCCTGTCGCGCGACGGGCAGCCTGCCGCTGCTGCAGTACACCCTGCAGGCCCTGTACGAAGCGCGCGACGACGACGGCACCCTTGGCTTCGCCGCCTATGCCGCCCTCGGGGGTATCGAAGGGGCGCTCGCCAGCCGCGCCGAGCGCATCCACGCGAGCCTCGACGCGCGGGCGGCGAAGACGTTTCCCCGACTGCTCCACCGGCTGGTGACGGTCTCGGGCGAGGACGAAGCCATCGCGTGCACGGTGCGCTGGCGCGACGTGGACGACGACGAACGGCATGCGGTCCGCCAGCTCGTCGACGGGCGGCTCATCGTCAGCCTGCTCGACAACGACGAGCCTTGCTTCACCGTGGCGCATGAAGCGCTGCTTCGTCATTGGCCGCGCGTGGTGCAGTGGCTGGAAGCCCACCGGGCGGCGCTGCGCACGCGCGCACGCCTGGGTGACATGAGCCGCCGCTGGCATTCCGACGGTCAACGTCGCGAATACCTCATACCCCGGGGCCAGTTGCTGGCGGACGCGCGCCATCTGATGCGCGAGGGGCATCCACCGCTCGACAAGGCGCAGCGATCGTTCGTGCGCCGTTCGTCGCGCCACGCCCGCCTGGCGACGGCCCTGCTCTGCACCATGGCAGGTGCGATTCTGGGATTGGCCGTCTTCTCGTCGGTGGCGGCCGTGGACGCGCGCCTGGCCAGCCGACGTGCCGAGGCGCGACGCGCCGACGCGGAGGGGTTGCTCGACTTCATGCTGGGTGACATGTACGAGCGGCTCAGCGCGTTGGGGCGCCTGGATCTGCTCGACGAAGTGACCGGGCGCGCCATGGCCGTGCTGATGCACGACGGTCGCCGCGACGATCCCGATGCTGTCGCACGACAGGCACGGGCCTTGCGCCAGATCGGCGAAATACGGTTCGCACGTGGCGATCTGGACGCCGCCGCACAGGCGTTGCAATCGGCCGCCGCGAGCGTCGACCGTTTGGCGACCGGCGATCCGTCGCTTGCGGTGGCCTATGCGGAGCGCGGCAAGATCGATTTCTGGCGCGCGCAGGTCGCCGCCGCGTACGGTCATGCCGACGAAGCCCTGCACTGGTGGCGCACTTACCGGTCGGATGCGCTGCAACGCGTTCGGCTCGAGCCGGATGACCCGGATGGCTGGCTCGAACTTTCCTACGCCGAGAACAGCCTGGGCACGGCGGCGCTGCGCGCCGGACGCGCCGACGAGGCGAAGCTGCGGTTCGACGCATCCGCCGCACTCAAGCGTCGCGTACTGGGCATGCGTCCCGATGACCACGCCGTGTGGCTTGAGCAGGCCGACACGATGAGCTGGCTGGCCAGCGTGGAGCAGCAACACGGCGACCTGGCCAGCGCCCTGGATCACCTGGGCCAGGAACGGGACGCCGTGCGCGCGGGGCGTGCGGGCGGCGCGCCGACCGATCAGTGGCTCTACCGGCGTGCGCTTTCCGACCTCCACCTGGCGCGGGCACAAGCCGACATGGGCCTGGCCACGGAGGCGGATGCCACCTACGCGACCGCGGCCGCCACGTTCAGGCGACTGGTCGATGACACCCCGGACAACCGCCAATGGCAACGTGATCTGGCCTTGACGCTGTCCCAGCGAGGCTGGCTCGCGTTCGGCATGGGTGACAGCGCGCGGGCCCTGCGGTGCTTCGCCGATGCGGCGCGTCTGCTTCGCGATCTGTCGCGTATCGATGCCCGGGTCGCGGACTGGCGCCTCCTGCTGGCCGTGAACCGCACCTGGGAAAGCAGTGCCTGGCTGCGGGAAGGCCGCATCGGCGATGCCGCCGCCGCGATCAACGAGGCCCTGGCGCTGTATGGCGACGTACCGCCCGATGCAGCCGCCACCCGCTTGCTGCGCGCGGGCACCCAGATCGTGGCGGGCGAGATCGCCCGCGCGCGCGGGGACGAGTCGCGGGCCCTGGGCCACTGGCGGGCCGCCGTCGCGGAGCTCCGTCCCCGCGCCCTGCATGGCGCGGATCCGCGGGTACTGGATCCTTACGTACGCGTATCGCTTCTGCTGGGCCATGATGATGCCGCCTCCCCATCCCTCGAACGCCTGCGCGCATCGGGCTATCGCGCGCCGGCGTTCGAGTCGTTCGTCCACATCCAGAGCAAGGACCACTGACCGCCATGACACAGATCGACGTCACGCTGACCATCGACGAAACGCTGCCGGGCTTCGGCAACGACCGCCAACGGAAATACAACTACGTGTTCAACCCGGATCTCGTGCACGTGCAACACCGCGACACGCGCATCGTCTATCGGCTCGCCAGGAACGACCGCAAGCGATTCCGCATGTCGGACATCTACACCAGCGATGCCGCCGACCAGTTCAGCGCGCCGGAGGTGATCGACGACGGCGATGCCATCGCCATTACCCATAAGAACAAGGTCAAGCGACTCACCCAGTTGCTGGTGATGGTGAAGGTGGATGACTGCTCCGACACCGGCGGTGGCGACACGCTGGGCCTCGACCCGCAGGTGACCAACGATCCGCCGCCGGGCTGATCCGGACAGGGGCGCCCTTCCCTCGCGGAAGGGTGCCCGTCACGTCACGAGGTCCAGCCCCAGCCGCCGTGATTGCCGAGTGCCGTCTTCAGTGCGTCGTTCGTATCGTTGGAGCGGCAATCGAAGTAGCGCTTGGTGCTGGTGCTGCCCGGCTGCGCCACCTTCTCGTCACGGTGCGAGAAGATCCGCAACGGCGTGGAGGGATAAACACGATTGACCAGCGTGGGCACCACGAAGGTGCAGCCATCCCACTGACCGTCGCATGGCATCAGGGTACAGTCGATTTCGATACGCGTAATGGTCGCAGTGCCCAGGCCACATTTTTCCCGTAGCTTGGCCAGGCTCGGCAGGGTGTTTTCGCTCCAGAATTTCTGGTCGGGATGGCTGCGCGTGCTGCCGCCGGTCGAGTTGTCGGACTCGTTGCCCAGCTTGATGGCCACGCCGTTGGACATGATGGCGTGGGCGATGTAGTGAACCTTACCGTCGTTCTCGTAGAAATCGTGGACGACCGGATAGATCACCTTGTCCTTGGCACGGGCGAGTTCGGGAAACATGGCGCGTAGCTCCTGTGTGTGTGGTGAGACACAGGCTAGGCGCGGGGCGGAGGTCGCGGCATCGGTTTTTTACCGACTTGCCGCCGGTGCCGTGCCTATCCGCGCAGAAACGAAAAAGCCCCGCCGGAGCGGGGCCTTTCGACGGGACGACGGGACGTCCGGTCAGTTGATGCCGTACGACTGGAGCACGCCATCCTTGAACTGGAAATAGATCGACCGGTAATCGGTCTTTTCCTTGCCCATGGTCTGGTCGGCCACCGCGTTGGCGCTACCGCCGCCGCCGTTGGCCTTGTTGTACTCCGCCTCACCGATATTGGTCGCGTTGTTCGACGGCACGTGGCTCCAGAGCGCGGACACGCCGCGAACCACCGCGGAGCGGGCCAGCCCGCCGTTAGAGGTGCTGGACATCGAATAACTCCAGCGCTCCGTACCGTCCGATTGGACCGACGGCCGATCCGGCTTGCCATAGAGCTTTTCCACGTCGGCCGTCGTGCTCTTGTGCACGACCAGGTGCTGCCTGACGAAGGTCGGATCGTAGAGCTCCGCGCGGGTCTGGTACGGCGGCGTCTCGGACCGGGAGAAAATGCCTGCGCTGGCATCCAGGCTGGTCAGCGCGACCAGGATCAGGGCGAGGTGGATTCGGGTCTTCACAGGTCACTCCATGTAGATCGATGAACGGATTATTCCCTTCCGCAGGATAACCTCCGAAATGCCTCAGGAGAAGTGACAGGATCGGCACAAACCGCTACTGCATGGTCGCGATACCTGCACGAAGGGCGTACCGGGTGAGTTCGGCGATGCCCTCGATGCCCAGCTTCGACTGGATGTGCTCCCGGTGCGTACCGACGGTCTTCATGCTGATATGCAGGCGCTCGGCGATCTTCCGGGTGCTGTAGCCCTCCGCATAGAGCTGGAGCACCTCCCGTTCACGGGGCGTGAGCACCGACTCGTCGCCCCGGCCCCCACGGCAGAAGGCCTCCACCAGCACGTGGGCCAGTTCGGGGCTGACGTGGTAGCGGGCCGCCAGCACGCTGTCGATGCCCTCGATGAGGTGATCGAAGGCGCAGCGCTTGAGCACGTAGCCGTGGGCACCTGCATCGAACGCCGCCCTGACGCTGGAGCGGTCCCCGCTTTCGGACAGGCAGAGCATGCGGGTGGCGGCGCACCGGGCCGCCACCCGTCGTGCCATCTCGAATCCGCCCATGCCCGGCATCGTGTCGTTGAACACCACCAGGTCCGGGCGGTGATCCAGGCAGAGCTTCAGACCGTCGCGTCCGTCGCCCGCACTGCCGATCACTTCGAACCGGTCCCGGCTCGACAGGAGCGCCGACAGGCCTTCACGCATGATCCGTTGCTCATCCACCAGCACCACGCGCACGGCGCGTGACGCGCCCGGGTGCCCGGCTTCCATCGCCCCTCGACGGGGCTGTGACAGAATGGGGTCCGCAGGACGGCCGTCCAGGTAACTTCCTTGCATCCACCTACTCCGGTTGAAGACTTCGCCTACCGTCGCAGATGACGCCAGCCGAAGTCCTTCCCGGAACCTTACGGCCCGCGAATCCCATCCAGTTCAGGCAAGCACCACGATGTCCATTCATGGCGGCGTGAGCCCCCTCCATGACAGCCAGCCATTCACCGTCGGTGATTGGCGCGTCTCTCCCATGCACCGACGTATCGAGCGACCCGGCGAACGCCGGACGCTGGAACCGCGTCATGCCGATGTCCTGTCCTACCTCGCCACGCATGCGGACGAGGTCGTCAGCGCCGAGCGACTGCTCCAGGCGTGCTGGGGAAGCGGGTTTTACGGCGATAACCCGGTGCACAAGACGATCGCCATGCTACGCAAGGCGCTGGACGACGATGCACGTGCGCCACGCTATATCGCAACGGTGCGCAAGCGCGGCTACCAGCTGGTCGCTCCGGTCGCCTCGCCCGCGACGACACGGTTGCCACGAGCGAGCACACCCTATCGGGGATGCCACCCCTATGGCGTCGACGACGGCGCCGTGTTTTTTGGCCGCGCACGGGCCCTGACCGACCTTCGCGACACGTTTTTCGAGGCGCACGCGGGCGGCATTCGCTCGATCGTGGTACGCGGTGCCAGCGCCTGCGGAAAAACCTCACTCGTCATGGCGGGCCTCATCGCTTCGCTGATCGCACCTGCCGCCCGTGTGGCGTTTCCGCTTGCCGGCTGGTCGTCGGTGACACCGGACACGGTCGACGACATCAATCACCTGCTTCGGTCGGCCGCGCCGCATCAGCGTGTCGTGATCGTGGCTGACGGGCTGGAGCGTATGCCGGCCACCCTGGCGCCGATGCTCGATCGGCTGGCGACCGATACCCGGGTCATGCTGATTGCCACCTGTCGCGACGCCGACCTGGCGGGTTGCCGTCGCCGCGGCATGGGGCACTCGCTCTTGCAGACAAGCATCGAATACGCCGTGACCGCACCCAGCGCGGGCGAGGTCGCATCCATCATCCGCGACCCGGCGCGCGCATGCGGCCTGCGCTTCGGACAGGATCCCGACGACGCGCGTCAACTCGACGACGTGCTTCTGCAGGACGCCTGGAAACATCCCGGGTCGCTCCCCGCGCTTCAGCAGATGCTGGCCGATCTCTTCCATTCACGAGACGCTTCGGGGGTGATGCCGTTCGACACCTACCGCGCCGTGGGCGGCATCGATGGAGCGTTGACCCGCCACGCCCTCCGTCACCTGAAAGAGACGCACGGCTCGTGGCAACCCGCCCTGCCCCGCCTGCTTCGTCGGCTGGCCCTGGTGACCGCCGACGGGCGGCTCCGCTCGCCCTGCGTGCCGTTACGCTCGCTCGACGAGGCCGAGCTCGCCCTGGTCGACAGCCTCGTCGACGCGCGTATCCTCGCCAGCCGGCTGCTCGACGACCAGCCCTGCATCGTCGCCCCCCGCCCGCTGGCGGCGATACGGTTCGCCGAGGCTGGGGGCTATGCTTAAGCACCTCCCGCCATGGTGCAGCGGCCGCGTCAGTGATCCACCAAGGGCACGATGTGCCTTGGCGGCAGAAGGCGGGCGTTCTGTCAGGCGGCTCGTGTTTACCCATGCAGTCAAGGTGGAAAGCGCCGGCGAGCCCTACAGGTCGGTGCGCCAAATCCAGGTTTCTATCGCGCGGACGGAAAGCGGGAACGCCGCGCACGCCAAAGGGCAAAGGGCAAAGGGCAAAGGGCAAAGGCTTGTCGCACATCGCATGGTCGCGCCACCACAATGAAAACATGCGTGGTCATGCCGTGCGAGTCTGGGACATCGACGGCACGCGGTCCCGATCTGCGATCTCACGGCTGATCGGCGCCGCCACGTGACAGCACGACGTAGTCGCCGTCCCCGCCCACGCCGTGATCGATCTGGACAAAACCCTGGGCGCCATAGAACGCGAGCGCCGCCCGGTTACGGGACAGGCACTTGAGGCGGTACGTTCGATCCGGCCACCCAGGCAGCGCTCGCAGCAAGGCGCGGCCGATGCCTCGTCGCGCGTGCGCGGCGTCGACGAACAGGTGGTGAATGAAGTCATCGGGCTCCCACACGGAAATGAATCCGGCGATGTCCTGGCCGACCTCCGCCACGAGCATGCGCTCTCCCTCGGTCTGCGCATCGAAATCGTCCAGGCGGAACGTATCCATCCGCAGCCAAGTGAACGTACGCCGCCGACTTGAGAGAAAGAGTTCGCGAAGCGCCGGGAGATCGACGGGCGCGGCGGCGCGAACGATGCAGGTCATGCTCATGACGTGAGTGTCGATGCTTCGGCGCAGGCTCGCCCACATGCCACGTTCTTTCGCCGGGACTAATCCAGCGACGTCAGCAGATCGTCGAAGCGTTCGGGTACGTGAAGGTGGTAGCCCTGCGCGAAATCCACGCCCAGGCGATCCAGCAGGCGCAGCGTGGCTTCGTCCTGCACGTATTCCGCCACGGTACGGATGCCGAGCACGCGGGCGAGTTCGCAGAAGCTTCGAACCGACACCTGGTCGACGGGACTGGTCGTGAGGCCCGTAATGAACTGGCCGTCGATCTTCAGGTAATCGACATGTAGCGACTTCAGGTAACCGAATGACGACACGCCGGCACCGAAGTCGTCCATCGCCACACGCACGCCGCGATGTCGCATGTCATTGAGGAAAATGGATGCCGCGCTCAGGTTGGTGATGGCCACCGTCTCCGTGATCTCTAGGCAGATGCGGCGCAGGTCGAAACGTGCGCGGTCCATGATGGCCTTGATGAACTCGTGGAACGCCGGATCGCTCACGGACTGGCCGGACAGGTTGATGCCGACGTGGTCGAAACGTTCCGCGACACCGTCCGCCAGTCGCTGGAAGACCCGCGTCACCACCCATCGGTCGATTTGCGACGCGAGCTGATAACGCTCGGCGGCCTGCATGAACGCCGAGGGAGAAATGGCCTGTCCGTCGGCGGTCTTCATGCGCACGAGGATTTCGCACGAAACGCCTTGCGTCGATGCCCGAACATCGGACGACCGCGGCGTGATGCGTTGCGCGTAGAGTTCGAGCGCCTGGGCGTCCAGCGCCCGCTCGACTTCGAGTCCCCACGCCGTCTCGCCCGCCCGCGACTGGATGTCGCCGTCGCCAGCGCTCCATACCTGGTAGCGGTGGCGTCCGGCGGCCTTGGCCGCGTAGCAGGCGCTGTCCGCCGCCTGAAGCAGGTGCTCCAGTGAGCGGCCCGCGGCATCCATCGATGCCAGGCCGATCGACGTACCGACGCGGAATCGCTGTCCATCGGGCGCCACGAAGCGATAGTGATCGACCGCATCGCAGATGGCTTGGGCGATCGCTTCGGCCTGCACGGCCGAGCAATTTTCCAGGAGCACCGCAAACTCATCGCCGCCCAGGCGAGCGACCGTGTCGTAGCCGCGCACCGCCGAGACCAGGATCGCGCTCACCTGGCGCAGGAGATCGTCGCCGGCGAAGTGCCCGCAGGTATCGTTGACGACCTTGAAATGGTCCAGGTCGATGAACATCACGACCCCGTCGCCGCCGGTCGCCTGCACGCGCTTGAGGAAGCGCGAAGCGCGTGCTTCGAATTCGATGCGGTTAGGCAGGCCCGTCAGCACGTCGTGGCGCGCGTGGTGCACCATCTCGCGGTGGATCGCACGGGCTTCGGTCACGTCATGGAACACCATCACGCCACCGAGGACCGTGCCCCGCGTGTCGAAAATCGGCGCGGCGGAATCCTCGACGCCGTACCGGCTCCCATCCCTGGCCAGGAGCACGCTGTTGTGGGCGAGGCCGACGATCTTGTTGTCGGCCAACGCGATGAGCACGGGGTTCTCGACTGGCTGGGCGGTCTCCTCATTGACCAGGTTAAGCACGTCGGTGATCGGGCGGCCGCGCGCTTCGTCGGCCTTCCAGCCGGAGAGTCGCTCGGCGACGGGATTCATCCACGTCACCCGGGCTTCGGGATCCGTGGTCACCACGGCGTCGCCGATCGAGTTGAGGGTGACGCGGAGCAACTCGCGCTGTTCTTCGAGATCGACTTCGAGTTGCTTGCGCTGGGTAATGTCCTGGAACGCGCCCGTCAGCCGTACCGCGCGATCCCCGTCGAATTCGACGAGCCCCATGGCGCGAACCCAGAGCCGCTTGTCCCGGAACGTGACAAAGGGCAGTTCGAGATCCCAGCCTTCGCCGGTGGCGATGGAGTGCGCCACCGCCACTTCGATCCGCTCGCGTGCCCCTGGCGGATAGAACGCCACCGCGTTGGCGAAGTCGGGCTGGAAGTCGTCGGGCACCTCATGCAGCCGCCGCGTCTCCGCGGACCATGTGACGGTCTGGGTGACGAGGTCCAACTGCCAGCCACCCACGCCCGCCGCGCGGCCGGTGCGGTCCAGAAACGCTTCGCTCTCCTTGAGTCCTTCCTCCGCAAGGCGTCTCGCGGTGATATCCGCCTGGATCACGACCACCCCGCCGAACTGGCCGTCACCATGGTGGATCGGCTGGATCTCGGTTTCCATCCAATGCACGTGGCCGTCTGTCGCCGTCCAGCATGTCTCCCCGCGAAAAGCGCCCTGGCCGGCCAAGGCGGCTTGCCATGCGTCGCGGGCGGGCATATCGCCGTCCATGGTCTCGCCGCAGAAGTCGGCAAGCGGGCGCCCGAGCACCTCGGCGGCGCGCTGCCGATGCGTGCGATAGAACGCGGGATTGGCCCAGGCGATTCGGCCCTCGGCATCGGCCAGGAGCACGCTATCCATGGTCAGTTCGCCGACCTTGGCCAGGCGATCCAACTGCTGGGTCATGTGACGCGCCAGTGCCACGGCGCGCTGGCGGCCGCCGATGAGAAGCCAGGCCGCGAGTCCCATCAGCACACTGATCACGCAACCCAGCTCCCAGAAGAGGAGCAGCCGGCGCCCGCCGGTGAGCCCATCGAGTTCCGGCCGGCTGGCAATGGACAACACGAAGTCCCGGCCACCGAAAGCCAGCGTTTCGCGACGGTGGAATAGCGCCGGCTCGCCGGGAAGCGCGTCGGACTCGCTGGCGAAGATCGCGCGCGCGGACGCCGCCTGATCGGTCAGGACGAAATGGAGGTCGGCGAGGTGATACAGGTCAGCCAGGGCGGTCGGGAAATGCACCGCCGCATACACCCAACCGACATGCCGGACCCGACCATCGATGTCGGTCGCGCGAGCGTCGGTCACGTACAGCGCGCCATAGCTTCCGTCCGCCTTCTGCAACAGATGGATCGGCGGCGTCACCGCGAGCTGGCCCGTCGTCCGCGCCCGGTCCAACGTGGCACGCCGCTGCGCCTCCGAGCCAACGTCGAACCCGAGGGCCGCCCGATTGGCCGGCAAGGGCTCGATGGAACGGATGACGTAAAGGTCCTGGGCGTCGCCCGACGTACGCAGGGCGAACGAATCGCCGTACTCCGATCGCGCCTTGTCGAGAAATGCGGGGAGCGCATCACGCGGGACGTCGGCGATGAAGCCGAAGCCCAGCACGCCGGGGAGCTCCGCACGGGGATCGCTCGCCGCCACCGCCTTCCGAAACTGGACGGCACCGGGCGCCTCTCCCAGGGCGGCAACGGTGCCGCGCAAGCCGTCGAGGCCATAGCGCGGCCTTTCGAGCCGGGCCATGACGTTGACCTTCAGCTCGGCAGCCTCGCTGTCAAAACGTGCCTGGGCAGCCGCCTGGGTGCGATTCGCGACGGCAGACACCGTCAGCCAGGTCAGCAAGGCTCCCAGGCTGGCGGCCAGGAAGGCGCCGGACAAGGGCCAGACACATCGGTGCACCCGGTTTTTCAACGACGACGCCCCCTGTGGCGAGATAGATGCGGCGAGGCGTTTGCCCACCATGCCGGGGAGCGTGCCGTCACGCGGGGTCACACGTCACCAAGGATAGATACGTCGGGAAGGAGCAAATAGATGCGTGGGACACGAACTCGTGGCGGGTGACGCCAGACGACGTCACAGGCTTCGTTGAGCGCCAGGACGCCGACGTCAGGCGTTCGTGTTAGATCGCTGCCGCATGAGCAGCATCCGACCCCGTTCAGTATCCGGGTGCCAGTCCGAGCGCGACGGCAACACCCGCAACGCCGCCCACTGCGGCTAGCAGCGCGCCGAGTGCGTGGCGGCGGAGTAACGCTCGGCGACAGCAACCTCGGCGCGATCAGGCGAAAATGCCACACCCCAGAGGGTGACGGAGCAGGTGGTGGTCAGCATGCGCATCGGTTGACCAACCACGTTGGCCACGCGACGGATACTGAAAAAGCAAAAGGCCCCGCATTTGCGAGGCCTTTTGCCAGTTTGGCTGGGAGACTAGGATTCGAACCTAGATAAACGGAGTCAGAGTCCGTTGTCCTACCGTTAGACGATCTCCCAATAAACCGGGATTCGATGCGCTCTGACCTTGAAGCATCGAATGTTGAAGCGGGTAATTCTAAATCAGAATTAGCGCTTCGAGAACTGCGTGGCGCGGCGGGCCTTGTGGAGACCGACCTTCTTACGCTCGACTTCGCGGGCGTCGCGGGTCATGAAACCGGCCTTGCGAAGCGGCGACTTCAGCGCTTCATCGTATTCGACGAGGGCGCGGGCGATACCGAGGCGGATGGCGCCGGCCTGGCCCGTGATGCCGCCACCGGCGACGGTGACCATGATATCAAACTTCTCGGAATTGTCGGTCAGCTCAAGCGGCTGACGGACGATCATGCGCGAGGTTTCGCGGCCGAAAAACTGATCGAGCGGCTTGCCGTTGACGACGATGCCACCGGTGCCCTTGCGAAGGAACACGCGGGCGGCGGAGGTCTTGCGGCGGCCGGTACCGTAATTCTGCTGGGTAGCCATATCGGTTCCTTAGATTTCCAGCGCCTGCGGCTGCTGGGCGGTATGCGGATGTTCGGCGCCGCCGTACACCTTGAGCTTGCGGTACATGGCGCGACCCAGCGGGTTCTTCGGCAGCATGCCCTTGACGGCGATCTCGATCACTCGCTCCGGGTAGGTGGCCAGAAGATCCTTGAGGCTGGTGGTCTTCAGGTTACCGACGTAGCCGGTGAAGCGGTGATACATCTTGTCGTCCAGCTTCGCACCGGTGACGGCGACCTTGCCCGCGTTGATGACGACGATGTAATCGCCGGTATCGACGTGCGGGGTGAACTCCGGCTTGTGCTTGCCACGGAGACGGCGCGCGACCTCGGTCGACAGACGACCCAGGGTCTTGTTCGTGGCGTCGATCACGAACCAATCGCGCTTGACGCTCTCCGGCTTGGCGCTGAACGTTTTCATTTCGAAAATACCTGGTTTGCCGCCCTAAGAGGCGGAACACGGAATCGGTGAAAGCAAAGACGCGAGAGAATAGCGGAAATGCCCTTCATCGCGCAAGCCCACCAGACAGGTGAGCTTCGGGCCGACAATCATAGCACGATGACGCGACCTTCTCGCAACCCTGCCGGGACGTTCACAGGGACGGCGCGACAAGTGGCCGCATCGTCGATGCCCCGTTCGGGCGGGCGCGCATTGTAACGTGTGTCATCCCCATCCGTAAGGAGCGTCCTCCATGTCCGTCCGCACCCTGAGCCCTTTGGATCGCCTGCTCGCAGGGTTGGAACGCGCCATGGAGGCCGTGGCCGGCTCGCCGGAAGCCGCGCGCCCATCGCGCGTTCCAACCCTGCGAGCAGGCGATCCAAAGGGCTCAGGGTGCGGACGGACATGGAGGACGCTCCTTACGGATGGGGATGACACACGTT